>CAYXXL010000292.1:0-4297 GCA_964469025.1 uncultured Fibrobacteria bacterium | reverse complement strand
TGTCGGCCCGATTCGTGGAGAACGTGCGCGCCACCCTCCCCGAACTTCCCGAGGCCCGGGTGCGCCGCTACGTGGACGTGCTGGGCCTGCCGGAATACGACGCCCGCGTCATCGTCGCGGACAAGGCCCAGGCCGACTGGTACGAAGGGATCCTGGCTGCCGGAGCCGGGGCCAAGCAGGCGTCCAACTGGTTCATGGGCGAGGTCCTGCGCGAGGTGAAGGAGACCGGCAGGACCGTGTCCGAACTGCCCATCGGACCCAAGCACATCGCGGACCTGATCCTGCGCATCGAGGACAAGACCATCAACGGCAAGATCGCGAAGGACGTCTTCGCGGCCATGGTGGAATCGGGAAGGTCGGTGGACCAGGTGATCGACGAGAAGGGCCTGCGCCAGGTGACGGACTCCGGAGCCATCGACGGGGCCATCGCCGCGGTGCTGGCCGCGAACCCCAAGGAGCTGGAGGACTACCGCGCGGGCAAGGAGAAGCTGTTCGGGTTCTTCGTGGGCCAGGTGATGCGCGAGACCAAGGGGAAGGCGAATCCGGGTTCGGTGAACGATCTTCTGAGGAAGGCGCTGGCGGGTTGATCTGGGGCCTGCTCCTTTCCGTGACGTTTTCCGTCACATTGCCTCCGGGGGTGAGCCCGTCCCAGATGCAGCAACTGCAGGGGAAATCCTTCTCGACCACTGCCGATTCCGTCGCGAGGGCCTCCACGAGCCTGGCGGATTCCCTCGCGCGGACCGATTCCGCGGCGAAGGCCGTCCGGGACAGCTCCCAGTTCAAGAAGCTCCCCGATCGCGTGCTTCCGCTCTCGGTGCAGATGATGTACGCGGGGGGGTTCATGGTCTTCCTGGCCCTGATGATCACGAGCCTGCAGAACCTGAACCCCAACGACTGATGGACCTCGCGGACCTGGAATGGCTCGCGGGCGAGGGCGCCGGGGTCCTGGAGAGATGGACCGCCGACGCCCCGGAAGACCCGTTGGAAGCCGTGACGCTCCTTCGCCGTGACCTGGGACGGGAACGCGCCGCGCTGGTCCTGGAGCAGGTGGGTCTGCGCCGACGCGCCGCGCGCAAGTTCGGGCCCGACGCCTCGGGGATGCTTTTCACCGCGAAGCTTCTGGAGCAGGCGAGCGGGCCGGACGTGGGCGCGTTCAAGGCGCGCCGGCTGGCATCGGCGGGCGCCCTTTCCGCGGCGGACCTCTGCTGCGGCGCCGGTGGAGACGCGCTCGCCTTGGCGCGGGCGGGACTCGCCGTCCATCTGGCGGACCGCGACCCCCTGGCCTTGGCCCTCGCCTCCCACAATCTCGGCAAGGCCGGATTCCACGAGGCGTCGCGGACGGAGACGACGCTCCCGGAACTGCGCGACCTGGTGGCCGACGTTTTCCACCTGGATCCGGACCGCCGCGCCAGGGGAAGGCCGGAAGAAGGCGAGGAGCGATGGGACAACAAGGGATTGAGCCCGGGTCCTGACGGAATCCGTCAAATCGCCTCCCGGTTCCGGGGCGGGGCCGTGAAGCTTCCCACCGGGGCACCGGCCGGATTCCTGGACATCGAAGGGGAACTCCAGTTCCTGGGAGTTTCCGACGAGCTGCGCGAACAGGTCCTTTGGACGGGCGAGATGGGGATTTCCGGTCGATTGTCCGTGGCCGAGCTGCGCCATGGCGGATGGGAAGAGTACGCCGGAACCCAGGCCGACGCCCAGGACGCCTTCGGGGAGGAACCCGCCGAGGAACCGTGCGCCTGGATCCACGAGCCGGTGAAGGCCATGGTCCGCAGCCATCTCTTCGCGGCCTTCGGACGCGACCGCGGCCTTCTTCTCCTGGACGGATCCACGTCCTGGCTCACCGGGGCCGCCGCCGATTCCAGGCTGCTCAAGTCCTATCGCGTGCTGGCCCACGGGCCGCTGCGGGCGGGCGCGGAGGAGGCCCTGCTGCGCGAGGCGGCCCGGTCGTGCGGAGCGGTGAAGAAGCGCGGCGTGGCGGTGGTCCCCGAAAAGGCGCTGCGCGAGCTCCGCGGACTGCCCGGCGACCCCGCGATCCTGTGCTACCTGCGCTCCCGAGGCCGCAAGTGGGTGGTCGTGGCCCAGGCCGCCGGAGACGGAAATTGACGCACCAAGGCACCCCCGAGTTCGACCGGATCGCCCGGGCCTTCGGGTGGAGCGGCGATCCCCGCCGGGTGGGCGACGACGCGGCGCTGCTCCCGGGCGGTCGGCTCCTGTGCTGCGACGCCCTCGGCGAAGGCGTCCACTTCCGGTGGGACTGGTCTTCGCCGGAGGATGTGGGTTGGAAGGCGGTGGCGGCCAATGTCGCCGACATCCTGGCCATGGGAGGCCTCCCGGACACCGCGGTCTGGTCCATCGGGATGGGAGAAACCTGGGGCGATGAAGTCTTCGCGGGCCTGGCCAGGGGGGCGCAGGAGGCATGCCTCGCCTATGGCTGTTCCCTTGCGGGTGGCGATACGGTGCGCTGCAAGGGCCCCGGATTCGTCAGCCTCGCCCTGCTCGGGACGCTGCGCTCACCGAATCCCTGGAAGCGTTCCGGAGCCCTCCCCGGAGACCGGCTCGTGTTGGCGGGAACGCTGGGTCGCTCCGCGTCGGGTCTCGCCGCACTCGCCGCGGGGATCGGACTGGATTGGGCGGATCTCGTTGCGGCACACCGCCGTCCCATGCCACCGTTTTCGGTGGCTTCGACCTTGTTCGGGCCGAACATCCACGCCGCCATCGACCTTTCGGACGGGCTCTCCTCGGATGCCGCACACTTGGGCGCGGCCTCGGGCGCGGCCCTTGTCTTCGACACCTCCGGACTGGCGCCGACCGTGGACCAATCCGAACTCGGGGCGCGACTGGGCGCGGACCCCATGGATTGGGTCCTGCACGGCGGGGAGGACCATTCCCTGCTGCTCGCGGTTCCTCCGGAATTCATCCTGCCGGACGGGACCCGCGAGGTGGGACGGGTGGAGGCCGGAGAGGGAATCTGGCTACAGGGCCCGTCCGGGCGCCATCGGCTCGAGCCTGGCGGCTGGCGCCACGCCTGATCCTCTTCTGCGCCGGCGGCGTGGGCAGCTCGCCAAGTGGAGGTCGCACGGTCACTTCCCTGACCAGACGGTATCACGCGCCTCGCCGCCACGCCGCCTCGGCGTGCAGGCGGGTGCGCGAGCCGGGCAGCCCCCGCCCACCCTGGCACGTCCGCCGCTCCTTGTGTTGGGGTGCAGGGGGACGGCAGTCCACCGCTGGCGGGGTTTCCCACCGTACCCCTTGGGCCCGGGTCCAGGGCCTGGGTAGGCCCTGGGAATAAGCCCGGCGCAGCCGTGAGCCCACCGCGAGGTGTATGGCCCAACGCCAGTTGGAGGCCCGGCGCGGCCGAGGGCCCACCGCGAGGTGAACGGCCCAACGCCAGCTGTGAAATCAAACCGCGAGCCGAGAGAACCCGTACCTTCACTGCCTGACGCGATGAAGGAGAAAAGATGCCGCCAGACAAACACGTCGTGATCGTAGGTGGAGGCTTCGTGGGGCTCAACTGCGCGAAGGAGCTGGGCAACGCCCGGGGGATCCGGGTCACCATCCTGGACCGCCGGAACCACCATCTCTTCCAGCCGCTGCTCTACCAAGTGGCCATGGGCGGTCTCAGCCCCGCCGAGATCGCGTCCCCCATCCGCAGTCTCCTGTCCGAATTTTCCAACGTCGAGACGCTCCAGACCGTCGTTTCCGGGTTCGATCTGGGGAACCGCCGCGTCCTGTGCGACGCTGGCGATGTCGCCTACGACTACTTGGTGGTCGGGACCGGTGCCAAGCACAGCTATTTCGGGAACGAGCGCTGGGAGGAATTCGCGCCTGGACTCAAGACCCTTTCGCAGGCGACGGAGATCCGAAGCCGGGTGCTCCTGGCCTTCGAGAACGCCGAGAAGTGCCGGGACCCGGAAGTCCAGAAACAATTCCTGACGTTCGTGGTCGTCGGGGGCGGTCCCACCGGCGTGGAGCTGGCCGGCGCACTGGGCGAAATGGCGCGATTCACCTTGACCAAGGAATTCCGCCACATCGATTTCGGCCAAGTGCGCATCCTGCTGGTGGAGGGTGCCCAACGCCTGCTTGCCGCCTTCACCCCCGCGCATTCGGCCAAGGCCGCCCAGGTCCTGGAACGCCTGGGCGTGCATGTGCGCACCGGCGTCCACGTCACCGACATCACCGCGGACGGGGTTTCGATCGGCGAGGAGTTCATCGCCGCCAAGACGGTGCTCTGGGCCGCCGGTGTCTTCGCGAGTTCGCTCGGATCCAAGTTGGATGCGCCGACGGACAAGGT
>CAYXXL010000291.1:0-4303 GCA_964469025.1 uncultured Fibrobacteria bacterium | reverse complement strand
CGCGCACCAAGCTCGGGGATTTCGGGGTCGGGGCACCCAGCCTGGGGCCGGGCCGCGTCCACTTCGCGCTGCAGTGGGTGGCGGGGTAGGCCGGATCCGCGATTCCGACATGCGCCGGTGCTGGGCTCGCAACGCGGTTGAAAAGCCCACCGGCGCAAATTTGCTCAACATGCCCACGGACCCCCAATGAACCTCTCCGGTAGCCGATGCCTGGTCACGGGCTGCGCGGGGTTCATCGGGTCCCATCTGGCGCACCGACTGCTGGACGAAGGTGCCCAGGTGGTGGGAATCGACAACCTGAACGCCTACTACGATCCGGCGTGGAAGGAAGCGAGGCTGTCCCGACTCTCGTCGCGGACGGGGTTCTCCTTCCGCAAACTGGACATCGCGGATGCCGCCGGGCTGGGGGAAGTGTTCGACGGGGGGTTCGACTTCGTGTTCCACCTGGCCTCCCAGGCGGGAGTGCGCCATTCCGTGGACCATCCCTACGACTACATCGACGGCAATCTCAAGGGCACCGTGCATGTCCTGGAGAACTGCCGCCGCGCCCGCGTGAAGCATTTCCTGTTCGCCAGCACGAGCTCCGTGTATGGACTGGATCGGACTCCCTTCGCGGAATCGGACGGCGGCGACCACCCCGCGAGCCTCTATGCCGCCACCAAGCGCGCCGGGGAACTGATGGCCCACAGCTACGCCCATCTCTTCCAGCTGCCCTGCACCTGCCTTCGCTTCTTCACCGTCTACGGCCCTTGGGGCCGACCCGACATGATCCCCTTCCTCTTCGCCCGCGCCTTGGAGGAGGGTTTCGCCATTCCCCTGTTCGCGGAAGGTGCCATGCTGCGGGATTTCACGTTCATCGACGACGTGGTGGAGTCCATCTTCCGCGTCGCGGGGCTTCCGCCGACAACAGGGGAATTCGATCCCGATGACCGGGGAACCTCCAGTGCCCCTTGGAGAGCGCTGAACGTGGGGGGAGAACGCCCCGTGAGGGTGATCCGGTTCCTGGAGCTGCTGGCCCGCGCTTTGGACAAGCCCATCCGCATCGAGCATCGCCCGGCACCGCCGGGAGAGGTCTGGGAGACCCGCGCCGACCCCTCGCGACTGGTGGCTCTGACGGGCTTCCGACCGGGCATCGCCTTGGAGGACGGCATCCAGCGGTTCACCGGGTGGTGGAAAGGGAGGCCTGGCATCGGCAAGCAAATGTGATTGTGGATGGGAGGTCGAGAGTCACGACTTCGGCAGGTTTGCCGCGCGAACGGCGCGCATCACGTCGCGGAACACATCTTCGTATGGCGGCAGTTCCGTCATCTGGTGCGCAAGCCGGGATGTCCACAATCGCCGAAGTCGATCTTCCTTGGTGGCGATTGCCTGCTCCATTCCTGCGGCCACTCGTTGCCGTAGGGCCAGCTTGGCATCGAGTTCGGAGCGCATCTCGGAAACGCGCACGTCGGTGGAACGGAACAGATACCATAGGTCGTACAGATCCCGAGGCTCGTTGCGTGCCCGGTCGCTCAAGGCCAACAGTTTTTCCACCACGATCTCCTCGACGGCGTAGACCTTGACGGTCGGTCCTTCCGGCAGATCGTCGAAACCATCGTAGATGCGATGGATCGTACGATCCCGTAGGGGGAAGCACAGAACTTCGTCGACCGTGATGTCCACCTTGACGTCGTTCGCGGCTGGTAGCGGCCCCTGGTAGCGCAGATAGACCGTGTGGCTGTTTTTGTGGCCATGCCGATCTTCCCGTTGGAACGCCATCCGCAGGCCGCAGGCCGCTTCGACGGACGCGAAGATTTCGTCCAGGCCCGCCAAAATCTGGTCAAGAGTGGCCCGGCGAATCAATGTGAAATCCAGATCTTCCGAAAACCGATAGTCCTGGAACCAGCACCGCCGCAAGGATGTGCCCCCCTTGAAGGCCAGAACCTCGCGCAACGGATGTCCGGCCAAGCCGACAAGAAACCAGGCCAACACGTAGTCGCGCTCGATGACGGCCTCGGGGATGCGCTTTCCGCCGGCGGTCATCAAGGTGTTCGAGATCAAGGAGATGTTGCGCTGGGGAATCATCCAAGCCTCACGGCATCGAGTTCTTCAGGAGTCACGTTGAGCTGGATTCGCCAACTCGAGAGAAACGCCCCCCCTGCGGAAAGGGATGGATCCAGGCGCTGGTAGGTCGCGGTCAGCATTCCCCGAAGTTGCTCCAGCTCCGACGTGTCCGCCAGGCCGTAGTGTTCCAGCAGATAGCCCAGGCGACGGAAAACGGCTCCGGTTCCCAAGCGTTTCGCGTAGTCGATCAGTCGTTCGATCTTCAGCGTCTCCCGCTTCATCCACAGGCCCTTGGCGACCTCCGTGATGCCTCCGCAGTAGGCTGGCTGTCGAAGGCCGTCGACGACGGTGCGCTCCACGTCGCTGACCACTACGAATCGCGACTTTTCGATCCAGTGCTTCGCCTGGCCAAACTCCTGGTCTGGTTGGATCTGCACAAACCGGAAGTCGTACCCGCCGACCCGCTGTGGGTGCACACGTCGAGTACAGGACACGTACACCGTGAAGTTCGGCTGGGTCACCATGCGGTTCAATTCCATCGCCGTTCCGTGCGACAGGAAGTAAGTGGCTCCACCCGCAAGTTCGCGCGCGATCATGTATGGACTGTCTGTGTGAACGGTAGACCAGCCAAGCTCGTAGGGCACGAGGTTGTACAGACCCGGCTTCAACCGCGCCACCACACCTCGTAATTGCGCCCGGTGCACCAGATTGCGGGCCGCGATCATCGACAGACCCGTGATCGAGACCACGTCAGCCACCTTGAACGTCGATCTGCCGCGTTCGTTCAGTTCCGCGATCAACTGGGCCGCCCGAGGGCCAAGCGTTTTACCTCTGCCTTTATATTTTACACTCATAACATACTCATAATAGATATATTATGGACATAAAGTATGCGTTTGGAATCTGTGTCGGCACATCCACCTGAAAGCAAGGTGGCCAAACGGCTGGAAGTACGCGGTACCGGACACGTCATTCCCGAACCAACTTTCACCGGGTGGTGGAAAGGGAGGCCTGTCTTTTAAGCCGCCGCCTGACCCTCCATCGCGATCCGCTGGGTGGGGCGTTCGGAGGCTTGGGTCGAGGGCAGACCGGGGAAGCGCAAGAGCGAGCGAAGCAACAGATCTTCCAGTCCGGTTCTGGCCCCTTCGAACGAAAGGTCGGACTGGAGGGAAAGGCCATGCTCGGTCTGGTTCCAGCAGAGGGTCTGCTCGAAGGACTGGAAATGCTGGGACCATCCATTGGCGACCAACCGGCCGGCGTCCAAGTCCACTTTCGCGGGACAGTGCCAGACGGTCCGGAACAGACCGAACACCAGCTCGTGCTGGGTGATCCACATCCCGTCCTCGCAACGCAGGCGCACCAGCAGAGTGGGATGGGCGGGAGACAGGGTCACGACACGGGAGTCGCCCCGGAGATCGTCCAGCCATTGGGTGGCCGAACCAGGGTGCAGGGTCGTTTGCAGGAGCCGCGGCATAGTTGCGACCAAGAGTAGGAAATCCGTCGGCGGGAAGGGAGGGCGCAAAGGCATATTTGGAAGGTGATCGACTCCAACGCCACAACCAGCCGGAACGATCCCAAGCTGGTCTTGGCGCTGGTGTCGTCGGAATCCACCCGGGAGATCCTGCAGAACGCCGTGATCAGTTTCGGGCAGTCCCTGGAGGTTTTCGAGGCGGCGGAACCCTTTGTCGCCCGCCTGGACTGCGTCGGTGCGGATGTCCTGGTGCTGGATCTGGACGAACCCAAGAGCATGCGGTTGCTGCGCCATCTGCACACCGAAGGCGACCACCGCCCCGTGCTGGTCCTGGCGGGCCTCAGGCGGCGGACCGAGCTGCTGGAGGCCCAGCGCCTGGGGGTGTTCGCCGTGGTGCCCGCTCCCTTCACCGAGGAGGAGATCGGATTCCACATCGGGCATGCCCTCACGACCCTCGCCGAGCGTTTCGATCCGCTCCGGTTGGGTTTCCAGCAGCGGCTGATCACCCTGGACAACGATTTCTCCCTGGTGACTCCGGTCGCCCTGTCCTTGGTGGAAACCTCCCTTTCCTACTACGATCCGCGCCGGACCCCCGTCACTCTGGGCCTGGTGGAGATCCTCACCAACGCCATCGAGCACGGGAACCTGGGCATCTCCTACGAGGAGAAGCGCGAGGCGCTGCGGAGTTCCGTCTTCTACGATCTCGCGCACCGGCGTTCCCAGGAGTCGCCATGGAAGGACAGACGGGTGCTGGCCCGATGCCTGGTGGACCCCGAGGAAGGCCTGGTC
>CAYXXL010000290.1:2026-4308 GCA_964469025.1 uncultured Fibrobacteria bacterium | reverse complement strand
CTGATGCCCACCAACCTCTACGGCCCCGGCGACAACTTCGACCTGCGCACGAGCCACGTGATGCCCGCCCTGATCCGCAAGTTCCACGAGGCCAAGGTCTCGGGCGCCAAGGAAGTGGTGATGTGGGGAACGGGCACCCCCAAGCGGGAATTCCTGCACGTGGACGACCTGGCTTCCGCCAGCGTGCACCTGATGCAGACCTACAACGAGCCGGAAATCGTCAACGTCGGCACCGGCGAAGACGTGACGATCCGCGAATTGGCGGAACTTGTCAAGTCCGTGGTCGGGTTCGAGGGGGAGATCATGCAGGACCTGACCAAGCCGGACGGCACGCCGCGGAAGCTTCTGGACGTGGGAAAGCTCCATGGGCTGGGCTGGAAGCACGGGATCGCGCTGAAGGAAGGCGTGGAAAGCACCTATGAGTGGTTCCTGGGGAACCAGGGGATGCTCAGGAAGTAGGCCTGGCGAGCATCGGACCACAGAGTATTCTGCGTCGCGAACGTCCTACACAACCGTCGTCCAGGCTTGAGCCTCGGGAATCCGAAGGTTGTTCGGTTCGTCCATCCTGCTGCTGCTGCTGCACAAACGCCATGTTCAGCGTTCTTGTCACGGAATTCAGGTACCAAACGGTCGAGCTTGACTGCGGGTCGTTGGAGTGGGAGACTGGACCAGTCGAGGCGAGTCACAGGTCAAAGGATGTCGCGATGAAGGTGCTTCTGGTCTCCCATTACTCAGCCAGTTACGGGGCAAACAGGTCTCTCGTGGACCTGGCCGCAAGGTTGGTTGGGCGTGGGGTGGAAGTCCTGGTGATCCTTCCCGGAACAGGTAGGATCGAGGACAACTTGCAAAAGGCCGGGATCACCTACAAACTGATCTACCACCGGATGTGGGTGAGAAATTGCAAACAACGGATTGTCCGGTTTCCCAAACTGCTCGCCGATCTCGTGAATTTCATTGCGGAAGTTCGTCTCTTTTGGATAGCCCGCAAGTGGGGAGCGAACCTAGTCCACATCAATTCTTCCTGTACGCCGATCGGACACCGATGCAGCCAATGGCTAGGAATTCCGCTGGTTTGGCACATCCGAGAATATCTGGAGGAGGATTACAGTCTCACTTTCGTTGACAAAAAAAAGTCGATTCACGAGATGCTCAAAGCTGACCGGGTGATCGCGATTTCCAAGGATCTCGCACGCAAGTACCAAGAGCTCCTGGGGGCCAAGATGGGAGTGATCTACAACGGTGTGGAATTCGACAAAAGGGAACGAAAATCGATCCTCTCGTCGAACAAAATGGAATTGGTCATAGTCGGGGTCCTCTCCAGGTTGAAGATGCAGCATGATGCCATCCGGGCAGTCGCCATCGCCCGCAGCCAAATGGGTTTGGATCTCAGACTTCGCATCGTCGGTGATGGGGAGCCGGACTACGAGAAGAGTCTGAAGAACCTTGTCCGTGAATTCGAGCTGGAAGACTGCGTCGAATTCATTGGATTCGTGGGAGACACGAAGGAACTGTTGGCTGACTCTGACATTGCCCTCGTCTGCTCTTCCAGGGAGGCTTTTGGACGCGTCACGGTGGAGGCAATGTCCTCCGGACTTCTCGTCATTGCGAGCCGAAGCGGAGGAACCGGCGAAATCTTGAAAGACAAGGTAACAGGTCTTCTTTACGAGGTCGGCGATGTGACGGAGCTTGCCAAATGCCTGGAATGGGTGTACAAGAATCGAGCTGCCGCCAAAGCAATCTCTAGAAACGGCTGCCAGTACAGCTTAAAGGCATTCGGAATGGACAGAGTTGCAGACGAAGTGATCGGTGTCTACAACGGATGCATCGATTCCGACACACGAGGCTCCGAGCGCGCGAAGTCCAACTCGAAGCAGTTGGCGCAGGTTTCCCGCACGCTTTCAAAGTAGGCCTTTCTCCCGCAGTTCGTGCATTCACCCGCGCAATGGTGGAAATGGGAGTTGGCTAGAGTTTCTCAAAGACAAATCCTATCGAGAGCGGCATCGGATTGTTTCGCGCGGAGTCGCGCATCCTCCTCATGTTCCGGACTGGGTAGCTGAATGTCTGCAAGCATTTGGAGGCGATTCCACCCGCTCGTGACCATCGGGACAAGATCTTGGAGGTCATGTCGGTCCAGGTATCCAACTCGCTTCCAAGTCGCTCAATGCAATCGATGCGCAGTCCCGCCTCGACAGCATGCCTCTCGATGGCGAACGGAGTCATCCGTTGATAGTCGAACGGTGCTTCGTGGATCCAATACATGAATGGTGCATTGCCGATGACGC
>CAYXXL010000290.1:0-2016 GCA_964469025.1 uncultured Fibrobacteria bacterium | reverse complement strand
GCCGAGGCAGTTGGTCATGGCGGTGACGAGGTCGGGAATGTGCTCGAGAACGTCGGACAGGAGGATCGTGTCGAAGGATGCATCCAGGAAGGGAAGAGGCTTGGAAAGGTCGAGGAACACGTCCGTATTGGGGTTGGAATGCAGGGAATTCGGCCAGTCGGCGCATACGATAGACGAGGAGCGGGGGCGGTAGAAGCCGAGCATCGGTGCTTTCCCGCATCCCAGGTCGAGAAGGCGCCCCTTGGCATGGAGTGGAATCTCTCTCGAGTAGAATTCAGCGACCTTTTGGGCCGCGATCCTCGATGCAGGAGCAAGCTGGAGGGGGTCCTTCGTGGCCGAGAGACCACCATTGGTCAGGACATACTTCGTTTCCTTCCAGACCTCGTGGAGTTTCACCGGGCTCCATTCCAGATTCCTTGGAGCGACTTCCCAATCGCAGCGCGGAATTCGTTGATCCGTTGCGGCATCACCATGTGAAGGGCGAGAATGTAAACCGCCGCGGTAGCGAGGAAAATCCATCGCGTCGTCTGAGACAAACTTCCTGTGCCGATCGCGAAAACGATCGTTCTGCCGCCAAGGAACACGGTCGCCGCCAAGGCGTACGGTGGCAACGCCTGGCGGAGGTAGTCCCTCCATGTTCCCCCCAGGAGCAGGAAAAGGCTCCCCAAAATGAACATCGCATTCACCAAGTTGGACAGAAGATACAGCCGAACCAACCCCTGGAGGCCCCAGTGGATTCCGACCAAGAAGGAAGCTACCTGTGTTGCAGCTGAAAGGACTCCGACACGCAAAAGAAGATCCGTCCTCCCCTTCGCCGTGAACGCCGTGCCCGTCAGGCTGACCTGTGCCTGGAGGCATCCTGTGGGACCCAACCATAGCAGAAGCGGGGCAACCGCCGACCACCGTGGTCCAAAAATCGTGCGCACGAATTCCTCCCGGAAGGCGACGATTCCCAGGAGGATCGGAGCGGAGACCATGGCCACCATCCCCGAGACCTTCAGAAAACTGTCCCAGAACCGGTATGGATTGTCTTGGTCTTTGCAGAGGCTGGGGTAGAGGGCCCTTCCTGCGACGAGAGTGAGGTTTTGGACCGGGAAGAGCATGACCTTGTAGGCCTGAGAATAGAGCCCGAGGCTGGATTGACCCAGTTGCTTCCCCACCACGATGTTGTCGGCGTTACGCGAAAAAAAATTGACCAAGTTGAATAGCGTGAGTTCGCCGCCAAAACCCAGCATTCCCTTCAGTCTGTCCAGATTGAACTTTCCTGCAGAAAGTCGGGTTCCACCAAACCAGAATCCGGCGGTTGACAATCCTACCGCGGCCAGGTTCTGGAACGCTAGGCTGGTCACACCTTGATTGGCGGTGGCCATCACCACGGCGACCACGAGTCCCGTCAATGTCGCCAGAATTTCGACCACCGCGATCTTCCTGAAGCGACCTTCCCGTTCCAGCATGGCCTGTTGGACGTTACCCAAGCCAGACAACGGAAAAGAAATGGCCAACAAGCGCATCACCGGGACCGCGTCATGGCTCCCCAGGAATGCGGCGATGGCCGGAGCGGCGAAGAACAAGACCGCTCCGATGGCGAAGGCACCAGAAACCTGGGCCACGAAGGCTGTCCACAGGTCGTCCGAATCGACGACGCGACGCTGGATCAGTGCCGCGGGAATTCCCAATTCCCGAAACAACGTCGCGAAGGCGATGGCGGTCATCGCCATCGCCATGGTCCCGAAATCCTGAGGAAGAAGCAACCGCGAGAGAACGACGATACCCACAAACTGACCGACCACTCGTGTCCCTTGGGAGAGCATCAGCCACATCGCATTGCCACCGGTGTTCACCGCCGCAGACCTTGCCCGAGCGAAGTAGCAACAAGTTCGTCGAACCGATCTTCGAGGGAACGAGTACACAACCGGATATCGAACTTCTCCACCATCCGACGGCGCGCTGCACCAGACATACGATCCCAGAGCAGGTCGTCCTGCAGTAGCTCCAAAATTCCGCGAGAGATGGCGT
>CAYXXL010000289.1:2282-4328 GCA_964469025.1 uncultured Fibrobacteria bacterium | reverse complement strand
TGAAGGACTGCGTTCTTACCTGGGGAGATCCTGGTTCAGCTCCCGAAAGGGAGGCTTCCTCGCAAGAGGTTGTCACCAGGAAGTCAGCAGAGGTCGCAGTACCGGGTCATCCGGGAAGGACCGAACGAGAGAGAGGAGCCGATGCCCGTGCCCCTTGACAAGGCCAGGACCCAGATGTCCGAGCGATTGGAACTCGCCCTCTTCGCTCCGGGTGAACCCCGGGAACGGGAAGGCAGTGGGAAAGTCGAGTTGGCGGGGAACGGAAACACGGATCCTCGGGCCGTTTGCCCATCGGATGCACCTTCAAGCTACCATTCCGACACATGCCGGTGTGGAGCCAAACCATCTTGCTGCTTGTCGGTTCCAACATCTTCATGACCTTCGCATGGTACGCGCACCTGAAAAACCTGTCGGGCAGGCCATGGTGGATTGCGGCGTTGGCGAGTTGGGGCATCGCGCTGTTCGAATACACGCTGCAGGTCCCCGCCAACCGGATCGGGTACCGGAGATTCAGCCTGGCCCAGTTGAAAATCCTTCAGGAAGTGATCACCCTCTCGGTCTTCGCTCCCTTCGCGGTGCTGTACATGGGCCAGACGTTTCGCTGGAACCATCTGGCGGCGTTCCTCTGCCTGGTGGGAGCCGTCTACTTCGCGTTCCGCTGAAATTTCGCGGATGGACCGCGCACCCACAGGTGTACTTGTTCATTCCAACGGACGCAGCAGCTCGGCGAGTTCCTGGGGCGTGAATTTCACCGAGGCCGCTCCACCTCCTTCCAGGATGGATGTGGCGAGCTGGCTCTTGCGCTCCTGCAGGGACAGGATCCGCTCCTCCACGGTGCCGCGCGCCACCAGACGGTAGACGAACACCTTCTTCTCCTGCCCGATGCGATGGGCGCGATCGGCGGCTTGGGCTTCGACCGCGGGATTCCACCAGGGATCCAGGAACACCACGGTGTCGGCAGCAGTGAGATTCAGTCCCGTGCCCCCGGCCTTCAAGGAAAGCAGGAACACCTTGGCTCCCCCTACCTGGAATTCCTTCACGAGGTGCCCTCGCTCGCGGGTCGAGCCATCCAGGCGCAGGAACGGTATCCCGGCACCGGCCAGGATGGGTTCCACAAGGTCCAGGAACGACGTGAACTGGCTGAAGACCAGGACGCGACGTCCTTCCTCGACCATCTCGGGGAGGTTCTCCGCGACCCATTCGAGCTTGGCGGACTCCTCGCAGCCCTTGCCGACCTCGGGGGGCAACAAACGCGGGTCGCAGCAGGTCTGTCGCAATCGAAGCAGTGCGTCCAGCACCTGGATCGCCGAGGTCTCCCATCCCTTCTCCGAGAAGATGGTCCGCAGCCGGACATCCTGCGCCGACCGGACGGTCTCGTAGAGGTCGCGTTGCCGCCCGCGCAGTTCCACCATCTGAACGATTTCTGTCTTCTCCGGGAGTTCCCGCGCGACATCCTCCTTGGTGCGTCGCAGGATGAAGGGCGAAACGACGCCGCGCAACCGCGCCCGCAGGAACTCGTCGCCGAGCTTTTCGATGCGCGGTCGGATGTTCCGGGAGAAATGGCGCTCCGTTCCCAGAAGTCCAGGTTGGACCAGATCGAACAGGCTCCACAGCTCTCCCAGGTGGTTCTCCATGGGGGTCCCGGAGAGGGCCAGACGGTGCCGAGCCGGGAGCCGGGCCACCACTTTGCGGGCCACTGCCCTGGAGTTCTTGAGGGTCTGTGCCTCGTCCAGCACCAGCAGGTGCCATCTCCTCGTGGCGAGCCATTCCTCGTCGCGGGACAGGAGGGGATAGGTGGTGATCGCGACATCCGCGGTCTCGGCGTCATCGCGCCGGTCCCTGCGGTCGGCGCCATGCAGGACCACCACCCGAAGATCCGGACAGAACCTGGCGAACTCCTCGGCCCAGTTGGTTGAAAGAGAGGTCGGGCAAACGATCAGGGCGGGACGGTCCAACTTCCCGTCCCTGCGCTCGCAGGCGATGTGGGCGATGGTCTGCAGGGTCTTGCCCAACCCCATGTCGTCGGCGAGGATGCCGCCGAACCCG
>CAYXXL010000289.1:0-2272 GCA_964469025.1 uncultured Fibrobacteria bacterium | reverse complement strand
CCAGGCAGTCCCGCCTCCTGGTAGGGGCGCAAGGTGGCCCGCACGGATTCGGGAAGGCCCGCGGGAGCCGGTGCCTGGACGCTTTCCAGGCGGGAACGGATCTCGCGAAGCGCCCCGAGCCCAGTCCAGGAGTTTTCGCCCAAGCCCATGTCCGCCAAGCGGCCCGCCAGCAGTGCCGGAACGCGCACGGCCTTCTCGTCGCCGTGCAACAGGAAGGCCATGGCGGAAAGGATGGGCAGCATCCGTTCGGGAGGCAGACGCAGGTAACCGCGTGTGGCGCGCACGGTGAGGGATTTTCCATCGCGAAGCCGCGCCAGGACCGATTCCAGGTCGGATCCGGACAGAATCTGCTTGCACAGGTCGAACAGATCGGCATGGCCACCTTCGAACTCGATCCCCAGACGCATCCCGAACCAGCCATCCGGTTCCCGGGTCCAGGTTCCCTTCCAGGAATCGACCTCCACCACGCGCAGGTCCAGACTTTCGGAAACCTCCACATCCCAGCCCGCTTCGCGGAGCCGTGGGGCCTGGAACTCGATGAAGTCCAGGAAATCTTCCACCCGGTTCTCGCGGGTGTGGCGGACCGAGGAAAATTCGGTTCGAGACCATCCGAGTTCGTCCAGAAGCGCCCTGGCACCAGCTTCGGCTCCCAGGTCGCGCGGACAGACGATGGGGCCATCGTCCCCGTCCCAGGTCAAGGTGTCGGCATGCTTGGACTCTTCGACTTCCCGTGGACCGTACCCGAAGAACAAGCAGGCCCCGTCCGTGGTGAAGGATCTGCGGCCAGGTGGAGTCACGCGCCACCGGCTGAGGAACAAGCGGATGCTGCAAGGATGCTGTTCTTCCTTGGGTTCGCTCCTCCCCGCCGGACTCGCGCCTTCCAACATGGAGGCCAGCGCCGCGAGATGGATGCAACGCTTGCGACCACAGCGGGAACAGACGCCATCCAGGTCGGGCGGTAGCCAAAGTCCCTCGACATGGACGGGCATCTGTCCGGGAGGGTGGACCCAACCGGCGAACTGGCCTCTTCCCGAATCGTCCTTCCACTTTCCCTTGGACGTGGCGGCCAGGCGCAGGATCTCGTCGCGTCGCTCCAGGCCGAACCAACGGCCCAGGTGGGCCGTGACCCGTGGGGGGCGGATCTTGGTTTTCTCCTTCGGTGGTTCGGAGGGGACCTGATCCTGCTGCGAGATTCGGTCGAGGACACTCTTTCCCGCAACGTCCTTCCGCGCGAGATCCTTGTCCAAGCAGCACTTCTTGTACTTGCGACCGCTGCCGCACGGGCAGGGATCGTTGCGTCCCGCCTCGTTCAACCGCGGCGATCGTCGGATGAAAACCGGCTTTGCCTACAGATCCTCATGGAGGGGGCCCAAAATAGCTCTCGTGCCCCTGCATCCCCACCGATGCCATTGTGGTGCTCTACCGTTTCTGCACGGACGGAAAAGCCCCCGGAGTTGGTCTCCGAGGGCTCTTCTCGACGGATGGAGCTGAGGGGATTCGAACCCCTGCGACGGCCGACGCGAGTGAGGACGAAGGAATGTCCGAGCGAAGGCGAGTCCCGACGCGAAGCCCGAAGCAGACGGGTCCTTCGACCCGTCGATGGAGGGCGACAAGTTGGGGCCGTCTGCAGCCGGACAGACCGAGTCCGAATCGCGTTGGACGGAGCGAGAACCCCCACGATGCCATTGTGGTGCTCTACCGTTTCTGCACGGACGGAAAAGCCCCCGGAGTTGGTCTCCGAGGGCTCTTCTCGACGGATGGAGCTGAGGGGATTCGAACCCCTGACCCCCACAATGCCATTGTGGTGCTCTACCAAAACTGAGCTACAACCCCGTCGGTTCCGAAAGTCGGCGCGCAAGCGCGTCGGCCTTCGAGGGAGGTAAAGATACGGCAGTGCCCCCGGAGCTGTAAAGGGGGCTCAGCGCAGGCCTACGCGCAGGACCTCTTCCAGGGTGGTGACGCCCGACGCCACCTTGTCCAGGCCGTCCTGGATCAGCGGGACCATTCCGGAGGTGCGCCGCAGGGCGGTTTCGGGATCGCCCCGGACGATGGCCTCGCGCAGGGGATCGTCCACCAGCAGCAGTTCGAAGATCCCCGTACGGCCCTTGTACCCCGTGCCGTCGCACTCGGGGCATCCGACCGGACGGGGGACCCGTGGGGGGAGCGCGGAGCCGGACGGAAATTGGCTGCGCTCCTCCGGGGTGGGTTCGCCCCGGGTGGAACAGGCGGGGCAGATCTTCCGGACCAGTCGCTGCGCGGCCACCCCCAACAC
>CAYXXL010000288.1:0-4334 GCA_964469025.1 uncultured Fibrobacteria bacterium | reverse complement strand
ACGGCGAGGTCCAGGTCCAGGACGACCTTGCGATCTTCCTTCGGAAGCCGCGGCGAGAAGTAATCCGCGACCGAGCGCACCACGCTGTTGGGGTCCTGCAGGTGAAGCTCCGGCAGGCTTCCGATCTGGGAAAAACGGGCGACCACCTGGTGCAGCCTGCCGAGATCCCGGTCCATCTCCCCGGCGATCCGGCCCAGGGTGGCGTTCCCCGGGGCCTTCAGCTTCATGTACTCGATCCATCCCACGAGGCTCGAGATCGGCGTTCCCAACTGGTGGGCGGTCTCGCGGGCGAGACCCACCCACAGCAGGCTGCGTTCGGTTCCCTGCATGATCTTGAGCCCGAACCACGTGAGGGCCGCCAGGAGTCCGATGGCCACGATCCCGCCGGCCATGATGGTGCGGAACTGGCGCTCGAGCCGGTAGTCCCCGTGGTAGAGGAGCCCCACCGGGGTGCCCCCGATCACGATGGGACGGACCAGTCCCGCCTTCCTGCACGCGTCCTGGAACGCCTCGATCCGAGTCCTCTCCCCGGGTTCCAGCGAGTCCCAGGGGAGGGCCTCCGTGACCTTCTGGTCGCCGAACCAGGGGATGTTCCGCCAGTGGATGGGCGTGCCGTCCAGATGGGTGTAGAGCAGAGGGACGTCCGACCCGTGCATGACGTCCTCGACGAAATCCGTCCCCTGCCGGTGGAGCAGATCCTGCGTCAGGGCGTAGGCGTAGAGTTCCGCTTCGCGCTCGGCGGTCCGCCGGCTGCGCTGGGCGAGGTCCAGCACCATGAGCGCGTGCACCGCCACCAGGCCGGCCACCACGATCATCACGACCAGGTAGCCCCACACGCGGGCCCTGTAGGGCGCGCGCTGGTAGATGCGGCCCAACCGTGCGCGGATCCGTTCGGGAAGCCTTTGGATCCGTGGAGAAAGAAGCCGGATCACCTCGCCGCCGTCAGGGGCGCAGGAATTCGACGCCGCCCAGGTAGGGTGACAGGACCTGCGGCACCCGGAGAGTGCCGTCCTGCTGCTGGAAGGTCTCCAGAAGGGCCACCAGGATGCGCGGGGTGGCGAGGCCGGAACCGTTCAGGGTGTGGGCCAGGACCGGTTTGCCGTCGGCCCCGCGCGTCCGGATGGAGGCGCGGCGGGCCTGGAAATCCTCGAAGTTCGAGCAGGAGCTGACTTCCAGCCATTTTTTCTCCACCGGTGCCCACACTTCCAGATCGTAGCACTTGGAGGCGCCGAAGCCCATGTCGCCCGCGCAAAGGGCCAGCACGCGGTAGGGCAGGCCGAGCTTCTGGATCAACTTCTCCGCCTGGGCGGTGAGGATCTCGTGGGCTTCGTAGCTCCTGTCCGGCTGGGAGAACCAGACCATCTCCACCTTGTCAAACTGGTGCAGGCGCAAAAACCCCTTGGTGTCCTTGCCGTAGCTGCCGGCCTCCCTGCGGAAGCACGGGGTGTAGGCGCAGTACTTGATGGGAAGTTCCCTGGGATCCAGGATCTCGTCGGCGTGCAGGTTGGTGACGGGCACTTCGGCGGTCGGGATCAGGAACAGATCGTCTTCGTCGCAGTGGTAGAGCTGGTCCTCGAACTTGGGGAGGTTGCCGGTTCCCGTCATGCTCTTGCGGTTGACCGCCAGCGGCGGCTGGACTTCCAGGAAGCCCGCGGCGCGGTGCTCGTCCAGGAACCAGGCGATCAGGGCGCGTTCCAAGCGGGCTCCCCATCCGGTGTAGACGGGGAATCCGGCGCCGGAGAGCTTGGCTCCCCGCTTGAAGTCGAACAGCTTCAGGGCTTCGCCCACGACCAAGTGGTCCTTCGCCCACGCCGGGGCGGTTCCGGGTACGCCCCACGTCCGCGCGACCACGTTGTCCTCGCTCGAACGCCCGTCGGGGACGCTCTCGTGGGGCAGGTTGGGGAGGCCCATCAGGATGTCTTCCAGTTCCTTTTCGGCGCCCGCGAGCCGGGCTTCCGCTTCCACCTGCTCGTCCGTGCGGGACTTGATGGCCGCGATGGCCTCCGTCGCGTCCCTGCCTTCTCGCTTGAGCTTGCCGACTTCCGCCGAAGCGGTGTTCTTGGCGGCCTTGGCGGCCTCCACGACGTTGATCAGGGAACGCCGCAGATCGTCCAGCTCCACCAGGCGATCCACTGGAGCATCCAGGCCTCGGCGGCCCCAGGCTTTGCGCAGGAATTCGGGATTTTCGCGGACAAGTCGAGGATTGATCATGGAACACGAAAAGGTAGACTCGAAACGCCACCGTTCCGGCAGCCGGGGGCCACCGGTTCTTTTGGAGTTCTCCCAGGGATAACTTGCCAAATCCACTAGATCCACCTTATTCTATTGGAAGTACCACAACTCTTTGTGGGAGGGCTGATCCAGTGGGCAACACGACAAAGCAAGATCTTGTGCAGCGGACGTCGCTCCAGACGGGCACCTCCCAGGCCAGGGTCCGTCGAGTGGTGGACGAGTTCCTTCGCGTTGTCGGAGAAGAGTTGCAGAGCGGCGAAACCATCGAATTGCGCGGGTTCGGCACCTTCCACTCCCGCCGTCGCCAGCCTCGACCCGCGCGAAATCCCCGGACCGGTGACATCGTTCCGCTGGCGGAACGCACGGTGCCCTTGTTCAAGTTCAGCGGCGAGTTGCGGCTCGGAGAATCCTCGGCGTCCGTTTGGGAGTTGGCCGAGGCCGCATCCTGATCGCCTGGATTTTCCTCTGGTCGTGGATCGGGGCTGCCGTCCAGGGCTTCCATCTGGACCCGGTCCAGGGGCCCCCCACCGTATCGGGTCGCCTGGATTCGGTCCTGCGGGATTCCTTGCGGGCCCGATCGGTGGATCTGTACCCCTTGGATTCGCTGCGCTGGCTGGAGAAGAGGGGGGATTGGAGTCCCGGGGAGCGCACACCGGAGGTGGTTGCCCGGATCCTGTCGGGAACGCACAGACCGGCGGCGGGGTGGGTGAGGATCGACGCGCTGGAAGGCACCTTCCACCGCATCCCCTGGTGGCACTTCTGGGCCAAGCGTTCGTGGGTGTTGCGGGGTGAGGCCTTCCGCGCAACCGCGGATGGAATCGTCTCCGAGAGGATTTCGGACCAGGTGGATCTCCCTTTGGGCTTTGTCGGCACCACGGAAGCGGAAACCCATCCGGCCTCTTCCGCGGAGTATCGCCAGGCGCTGGACACCCTTTCCAGGGATCTCGCCGCCCAGGCCGTTCCTTTCCTGCTGGGGCAGCAGAAGCGCTGAAGAGCCCCCGGTGTTTCAATCGGGTTGACTATTCCGGACTGTCGAGTCTAGGTTTACCCCTTCCCGATGTCGAGGTGATTCCGGGAACAGGCATGCCCGTGGGCAGGTGGCGATGGCCCACCCCCGGCGTTCGGATCCGGAAACGGGACGACGAGGGATTCGCCCTTGGTCGAAGTGCCCGTTCGTTGCCTCCGAGTCCAAATCAGAGGAGGGCGCATGTCCCAGGAAGATCCCAGGATTCTCGAACTCCGCGCGATGCGCGAAAAGGTTCGCCAAGGCGGTGGCAAGGCGCGCATCGACGCCCAGCACGCCAAGGGGAAGCTCAGCGTGCGGGAGCGAATCGATCTTCTGATCGACAAGGGCACCTTCCACGAACTCGAACCGTACGTCACCCACCAGGGCGACGAGCTCGGATTCGCCAAGGACCACATTCCCGGCGACGGAGTGGTGACCGGCTACGGCAAGATCGCGGGCCGTCCCGTGTACCTGTACGCCCAGGACTTCACGGTGTACGGGGGCACCATGTCGGACATGGTTTCCCGCAAAATCTGCCGGCTCATGGACCTCGCCCTGCGCAACGGGGCTCCGCTGGTGGGACTCATCGACTCGGGTGGCGCCCGCATCCAGGAAGGGGTGAAGAGCCTGGGAGGCTACGCCGAGATCTTCCGCCGCAACGCGCGCTACTCCGGCGTGATCCCCCAGATTTCCGTGATGCTCGGACCCTGCGCGGGCGGTGCAGCGTACAGCCCGGCCATCACCGACGTGATCATCATGGTCAAGGGCCACTCCTACATGTTCCTGACCGGACCCGACGTCATCAAGGCGGTGACCGGCGAAGTGGTGGACGCCGAGACGCTGGGCGGATGCGAGACGCACATGAGCATCTCCGGCACCAGCCACTTCGCGGCCGATTCCGACGAGCACGCGCTGGCCATGACCCGCGACCTGCTGTCGTACTTCCCCTCCAACAACATCGAGAATCCCCCCACCGTTCCCAACGCGGATCCCTCCGACCGGGCCGACGAGGAACTGAACTCCATCGTTCCCATCGATCCCATGACCCCCTACGTGATGCACGAGGTGGTGGAGAGGATCGTGGACGCCGGCTCGT
>CAYXXL010000287.1:0-4344 GCA_964469025.1 uncultured Fibrobacteria bacterium | reverse complement strand
TCCTTCCCGGCACCGCGTACGGGGCCGGTCGTCCTTCCGTCGGCTACGACGCCTTCGGGCGCAGGCTGGGGCGGATTCCGCGCGACCTGGTGGACTTCACCAGGAATGGTCCCGCGCAGTTCGATCCCACCCGCTAGCTCGCTTCCCTCCGATGAAGGTGGATCGTCTTGATATATTCGGTGGGCGCGATTTGTGGATTGGAGGGTGGATGAGAAGAATGTTCAACGGGCTGGTGGCCATCGTGGCGCTGGTCGGTTGCGATACCCTCAGGCCCGACACCTCCGCGCTGTCGGCCAACTCCACCGCTCCCCAGAGCCGTCTGCGCTGCGATGCCTGCCATGGATTCGCTCCACACACCGGGGGGCACCGCTACCACCTGGACACCACCTTCCAGCTCACCTATCCGGACACCACCTACGGCAAGCGCCACGTCACGACCTACGTCCAGATCACCTGCGCCGACTGCCATGCCGCCTCCATCGCGACAGTTTCCGGCGTCCTGGACTCCATCTACAAGTTCCCCGACCAGAGCCCCACCTTCCACACCGCGGGTTGGCCGTACCAACCTTTCGCGCGCGATTCCACCTACCTCGTGGACACGGTCACGGTGGATTCCGTTCCGCTGGCGTACGCGCCGCGCGAGGCGGGAGCGGAGAATCCTTTCTGGGTCACGCGGTCTTCCCCCGATCCCAAACAGCCCGGACACGCCAACGGCGGGATGGACATCGTGTTCCCCGAGCGCGACGCCTATTGGAAGGATCCCGACGACGGATCCATCCACAAGGCGTACTGGAATCCCACGCGACTCTCCTGCGGAGCCGTTTCCTGCCACGGTTCGCAGTCGCTCGACGACTCCATCAAATACACCTGGAGACAGCCATGAAGGCCCGCGCCCCGATTCGCCTGCTTCTTCTCGCGTTCTGTCCCGGACTGCTCCTCCCTTCGGGTTGCGCGATGGTGCACCAGAAGGACCGGGAATTCCTCGCCGACCCGGTCATGAACCGCGCACCCGACAAGTTGGAGGGCTCCCTGGACGGGGACAACTTCCCTCGGCGCGAAGGAAGCACCGGAGGAAGTTCCGGAGCGGGTGGCGGCTGCGGATGCTGAAGACCTCATTGGCGTGGATTTTCCCGCTATGCCTCGCCGCCATCGCCCAGGAAACGACGGATCGGCTGGACACCAAGTTCGAGGTCTTCCACGACCGGAACGACGTGACCGCCATCTCTCCGGTGTTCCTGCTCACCAAGGGGATCGGGAACAGCATGTCGGTGGAGTGGGAAGGCCAGTTGGACGCGGTGACCGGAGCCTCGCGCCAGTGGGGCACCAGCGGGTCCGGACAGAATCCGCCCTTGGATGTGGTCTCCGGCGCCTCCGGTGGATCCAGCACCGTCTCGCATGTCCTGGACGGAGTCTCCGGCGCTTCGGGGAACGGCAACTGGGAATACCGCGAGGGCACCCGGGTGGGGCTCGCCTGGTCCGACAAGGGTCGCATGCTCACGGGAAGCATCTACGGCAGCCACGAGAACGACTACCAGTCCATTTCGCCTTCCATCGGAGGCTCGTGGGATTTCGCCGAACGGAACACCACGCTCTCGTGGGGTGCCACCTGGTTCTTCGACAAGCTCGCTCCCTACGGCGCCTGGGCGCTGGTCGCGGGAGGTGAAAAGCGGATCCAGTCCTACGACCTGGGCCTGGCGCAGACCCTGACGCCTCTCTCCCTGGTCGGGGTCGACGCGACCTTCACCCGCACCACCGGCGCCATCGGACTCCCCTACAATCCTCCCATGACCCGGGATTCGGGATTGGTCTCCGAACGCTTCCCCGGAAGCAAGGATGCGATCGCGCTGTCCGGCCAGTTCGTCCAGGGCTTCCACCTGCGGGATCTCCTGGGCTCGGTGAGCACCGAGTACAGATGGTACCAGGATTCATGGGACCTGCGTTCCAACACGGTGACGGTCCGGTGGAGCCAGCATCTCTCGGAAGCCACGGTCGTCAGGCTGCAAGGCCGCTGGTACACGCAGACGGGCGCGGCCTTCGCGAGCACGGACTACATCGGGACCGAAGTCTACCGGACGGGAGACATCCGCTATTTCCCCTTCTCCTCCTATCTGGCGGGTGCCAAGATCTCGTCGGAATTTCCCGATGACTGGACGGGGCTGTGGCCGCGCCGCTGGGATCTTTCCTACGACCACCTGCTGCGAGACACCCATGGAAACCCCTACCTGTACCAGCTCTACCCGGCCAACGGCTGGTACATGCAAGGCACCTTCCGCGCGGGTCTCTCCTGGGACCTGGATTGACCGCTACCTTTCCGGCATGCACCGCACCCACCGCACGTTGGCCCTGGCCAGCGGAAACAGCCACAAGCTCCAGGAGTTCGGGGAGATCCTGGCCCCGGTCGGATGGGAGGTGGCTTCCATGCGCAGATGGGTTCCCGACCTCTCCGACCCGGAGGAGACGGAATCCGACTTCCCGGGCAACGCGAGACTCAAGCTGGCCCACGCCGCGGCCCTCCTGAAGGGCGCGGCCTCCAACCCGCCCCAGGCCTTGGCCGCCGACGACTCGGGTCTTTCCGTCGCGGTCCTGGGTGGAGCACCCGGGGTGTTCTCGGCCCGCTTCGCGGAATTGGCGGGATCCGGAACCGGAGACGCCGCCAACCGAAACGAACTGGTGCGTCGGCTTTCCCTCGCGGGGCTTTCCGGAACGGACACCACACCGGCGGCGTTCGCCTGCGCCATCGCCTTCCTGGACCTTCGAACCGGGGCCGCTCTGGACGCCTTCGCCCAATGCGAGGGACGCGTCGGACTCCGGGAGAGGGGCGAGGGCGGCTTCGGGTACGATCCCCTCTTCTTTCCGATCCTCCCGGGACGGATCCTGTCCGACAAGACCTTCGCGGAACTTCCCTCGTCCGACAAGCACGTCCTGAGCCACCGGGGCAAGGCCCTGGCCCGGCTCGCCCGGGCGCTGGAGGCTTCGCCGTGAACGCGCCCGCCCTGGAGACCCGAGCGGTGGTCAAGCGCTACGGCGCCCTGACCGCGGTGGCGGGAGTGGACCTCTCCATCGCATCGGGCGAGTCGGTGGCGTTGCTGGGGCCCAACGGGGCGGGGAAGACCACTCTGGTGGAGATGCTGGAAGGGCTGGTGTCCCCGGACGGGGGACGGATTCTGGTGGACGGTCTGGACTGGTCCACGCAGGCCTCCGACATACGGGGGCGGCTGGGAACCTGCCTCCAGGACGCCAAGCTTCCGGAACGGCTCCGCGTCCAGGAGACCCTGGAACTGTTCTGCTCCTTCCACGGACGGGGACGCGACCGCGCCGAGGAGCTTCTCTCGCTGGTGGACCTGGTCTCGCACCGCCGGCATCTTTGCGGCAAGCTCTCCGGTGGCCAAAGGCAGCGGCTGGCCCTGGCCTGCGCCATCGCCGGGGAGCCGCGCATCCTGATCCTGGACGAGCCGACCACCGGAGTGGATCCCGCCGCCCGCCGCCAGATCTGGGAGATCCTGTCCCATCTCCGTTCCCAGGGAGCCACCTTGCTGCTGACCACGCATTTCATGGACGAAGCCGTGATCCTCTGCGACCGGGTGGTGCTCATGGAATCGGGGCGGATCCTGGACCAGGGAACCGTGCCGGAGCTGCTCGAACGCGGCGGGGTTTCCAGCCTGGACGATCTGTTCCTGCGCCTGGCGGGACGAAGGATCCAGGAATGAACAGGACTCTGACTCCGAGGCTGCGGGCTCGCGCGGTCCTGTTGCTGACCCGAGCGCATCTGCTGGAGTTCTTCCGCGAGCCGGGAATCCTGTTCTGGGCCTTCGGGTTCCCTTTGCTGCTGTCCTGGGCGTTGGGGCTGGCCTTCCTCACCCCCCACCGCGTCCGTGCCACCTTGTTGGTCTCCAAGGCGGATTCCGCCGCTGTCCGCAACGCCCTCCCGGACACCGGGTCCATCTCCCTTCGGGCCATGGACGTTCCGGATGCCGTGCGCGCCTTGCGCCGCGGGGAGGCCGCGGGAATGGTCACCGAGGAAGCCGGTTCGCCCGTGCTCCACCTGGACACCACCAGCCAGGAGGGGAACCTCGCCCGTCTTTTGGCCGATCGCGCACATGGCGGAAACGCCAAACCGGATCTGCGCGTGGAGGCTCCGCAGGCCTTCGCGGGCAGCTATGCCGATTTCCTGTTTCCCGGCATGCTCGCATTGGGTCTCATGAACGGTTGCGTATGGGGGATCGGGTTCGCCCTCATGGACCTGCGCCTGCGCAAGCTTTTGCGGCTGTTCGCGGCCACGCCCCTCTCGCGCGTCGACATCCTGCTTTCCGTGGTGCTCGCGCGAGGCGCCACCCTCCCCCTGGA
>CAYXXL010000286.1:0-4349 GCA_964469025.1 uncultured Fibrobacteria bacterium | reverse complement strand
CTGGCACATTGGTTCCCAGATGCGATCTTGCGCGGAAAGGAGCTGATTGTGCTGAAGGGGCTCATCCGCCACCTTCTCCACGTCACCGGTCGTTCCCATCTCGCCTCCTTCCTCCAGGGCATGTTGCATCTGGGGCGGCCTTCGTCCATCGCCTTTCCCCCGGAACTGGTGGAGCAGGGCATCGCCATCGCCCTGTCGGGCCTGGCCAACACCATGGCGGTCCAGAGCAATCCCGACTGGGTCTGGCCGGTATGGGTCGGCCGCCAGACGGATCCCGACGACCAGGCCTTCATCCCCACCGGATTGAACCTGATCACCACCAACCTGACGCTGCGCAACTGGACCTCCATCGGCGTTCCCGGGTCCTCGCACGAGGCCATGGTGGATCCCGTGGGCATGGTCACTCCGCGGGCCTGGAGCTGGTCGGCCCTTCCCTGCCTGGGCCTGACCGACAGGATCCTGGTCCCTCCGCTCCTGTCGGGACGGGTCCGACAGCAACTGCTCGTCGGGGTTCCCGGTGTCCGCACCGAGGTGGCGGGGCTGGACGGATTGGCGTGGGAGTGGGACATGCTCGCCGCGGAGGTGGAAGGGCACGAGGCCGTGGTGGTGGAGATGCGGCTGCGCAACAGCGGTGCGACGGAAATCGTCTGCTCGCCCGGGATCTGCCTGCGTCCCTCCAACCCGCTGTCCCTGGGGCCCATCCGCCTGATCCGATCCGAACCGTCCCGGATCCGGATCGACGGGCGCACCGCCCTGCATTTCACCGTGGAACCGGACCGGATCGTGGTGTCCGACCGCCACCACGGAGATCCCCTGGTCCGGCCCCGGTCGGGCTTGCCGCTGCGCGTCCTGCGCTCGCGATCGGGGATGGCCACCGCGCTCGCGGCGTGGGAGGTGCGCCTTCCCGCGGGCGGCGCCTGGGAGACCTCGTGCCTGGTGCCACTGGACGATTCGGAAGGGATCCGCCTTCCGGGTCCGCGCTCGGTGCGCCACGCGCGCGAGCGGGCGGAATCCATCCACAAGCGCCAGATGGCCTGCGGGACCCGTCTTTCCATTCCCGACGAGCGGCTCCAGGCCGGATGGGACGCCGTGCTCGCCCGCCTGCACGTGTTCGACGACGGAGACAAGTTCACTCCGGGCACCTTCCTCTACCACGAACACTGGTTCCGCGACGCGGCGTTTCTGTCCCTGGGGTTCGAGAACGTGGGTCGCGGCGGGGCCGTGGCCCCCAAGACGGCGCTTCTGCGCACTCGACAGCGCCGGGACGGACTGTTCCGGAGCCAGACCGGGGAATGGGACAGCAACGGCCAGGCGATCTGGACACTGGGACTCCACCTGCGCCGGGGAGGATCCACGGGCCTCGCCGAGCGGTACTGGCCGGAGGTGCGCAAGGGGGTGGAATGGATCCTGCGCGAGCGCAGGCGCACCCTGGACGACAGGTCCCCCCACCGGGGGCTCCTGCCGGCCGGATTCTCGGCCGAGCACTTCGGACCCAACGACCACTACTTCTGGGACAATTTCTGGTCCATCGCGGGGATGGAGGAGGCCGTCCGCATGGCGGCGCTCCTGGGGAAGGCGTCGGAATCCGACCGGATCGCATCGGAGACCGCCGATTACCGCACGGACCTGGAAGCCGCCATCGCATGGGCCGTGGAACGCGGCGAAGGAGCGCTTCCAAGCTCTCCCTACCGGCGGGTGGACGCCGCTTCCGTGGGAAACCTGGTGGCGGTCTGTCCCCTGGGCGTGGTCCCGCCGTCGGCCTCCTGGGTGCGGCCCACGGTGGACCACCTCTCGCGCCACTGCCTGCGCGACGGGCTGTTCTTCCAACCCATCGTGCACACCGGGCTCAATCCCTACCTGTCCGTCCAACTCGCCCGCGCCAAGCTGGCGCTCGGCGATCCGGAGGGCTGCATGGAGATCCTGCAGGCCCTGGCGAGGTCGGCGAGCTCCACCTGGTGCTGGCCCGAGGCCATCCATCCCCGCACGGGAGGCGGTTGCATGGGCGACGGCGACCACGGATGGGCCGCCGCCGAATTCCTGTCGCTTTTGCGCCAGATCCTGGTGAGGGAAACCCCCGGGGGACTGGAACTGCTGTCCGGAACGCCCGCCGATTGGATCTCGCGGGGCGGAGTGCGCCTGATCGGCGCCACCACGTCCTTCGGGACGCTGGACCTGGAAATCCGACCCCGGCCGGCGGGTCGGACGCTGGTCGAATGGTCCCTGATCCGATCCGACGGCCAGGAAGCGGGAACGATCGTCCTTGCGATGCCACATGGCGACGGAATCCGTCGCCACCACCTTCTGCCGTCGTCCACTGGACGCATGGTCCTGGGACCCGACGGAAAACCCGACACGGAGACACCATGAACAAACCGAACGACGCCCGCGGGTTCCGCACCCGCCTGGCAAACGAACTGGAAAACACCCTGGTGCGCTGGCAGAGCCTGGTGCCCGCCGACGAACGGCTTCGCATCGACCTGCATTGCCACGACCACAACTCCGACAAGCCCGACGAGCGCCTGGGACGCATGCTCGGCGTGCCGGAAACCTGGGTCTCCACCGACGATCTCCTGGGCACGCTTCGGCAGAACGGGACGGATCTCGTCACCGTCACCAACCACAACAACGCGCGCACCTGCTGGGAACTCCTGGACCGCGGAATGGACGTGCTCCCGGGCGCTGAATTCAGCTGCACCCTTCCCGATTTCCAGGTGGGCATCCACGTGCTCACCTTCGGGTTCACCCCCGCCCAGGAGGAGAAGCTCGGGGTCCTGCGCAAGGACGTCTACAGGTTCGTGGACTACTGCAACGACCACGCCCTGGCCACCGTGCTGGCCCATCCCCTCCAGTTCCACTGCCCCAACGGACTTCCTCCCATGGAGGTGATGGACCGGCTGGGCCTCCTGTTCGAGCGGTTCGAGGCGGTGAACGGCCAGCGCGACGCCTGGCAGAACGTCCTGACCGCGGCCTGGGTGGAGGGCATGGACGAGGAGGAGATCCACGCGATGGCCCGGCGGGCGCGCCAACCGGTGGACCTCTTCGCGAGAAGGCCCTACGTCAAGCGCATGACGGGAGGATCCGACGACCACATGGCCATGTACGCGGGCTCCACCGGAACGCTGCTGCACGTGCCGAACCTGGCCGAAAAGCGCAAGTCGGGTCGGAAACCGTCCGAGTTGGCGCTCCAGGCGCTGCGCGACGGCGGCACGGCCCCCTACGGAGGGGCGAACGAGGAGGAGAAGCTCGCCGCGGCCCTCCTGGACTACTTCTGCCAGATCGTGATGCACATGGAGGATCCGGGACTCCTGCGCATCCTGCTCCACAAGGGCGATCCGTCGGAGAAGGCTCTCGCCATGCTGATCACCAACGGAGCCATGGAACTGCGCCGCCATTCGGTGACCATGCACTTTTTGCGGATGGTCCACGGGGCCTTCGGCGGGCAGTCCCCGGGCATCGCGGCCAAGTTCGCCACCAACCGCGACTTCCGGCCCCTGCTGGACATCCTGGGTCGCATCGCCAAGGCGCGCCGGAAGGGCTCCAACGAACTTTCGCGCGAGGTGGACACCGCGCTTCCGGCCCTGTTCTCCCATCTGGGATCCGTCCTGGCGGGGCGCGTGGCGGGGAAATCCAGGCACTTCGAGCGGATCCTGTCCGAGCCCCGATCCGAGGCCGGATCGTGGATCTCGCGACTGGAACTGCCCTCCCACCTGCGGGCGCTGGTGGGACCGGCGCCCCGGAAGGACCGCAAGCAGGATTCCAAGGGACCGAGCCTCGCCGCCCTCGCGGACGGCCTTCCCTATCCGCTCCTGGCGGCCTCGGTGATCGCGGGTTCCCAGTACGCCGCGGCCCGGGTGCTGCACGAGAAGCGTCCGTTCCTGGACGCCTTCGCCGAACGCCTGGGCCGCCACCGCCATCCGCACCGGGCGCTGTGGCTCACCGACACCTTCGGCGACCGCAACGGCGTCAGTTCGGTGCTGCGCCAGATGTTGGACGAAATCCGTCTGCGCGATCTTCCCATCGACGTCCTGGCCGTCTCGGACACCCTGCGCGAGGAGCCGAACCTCAGGGTGTTGCCGCCCGTTGCGGTCTTCCAGAACTCCATCTATCCCCAACCCATCCGGATCCCCGATCTCCTGGCCGTGCAGAAGCTGTTCCACCGGGGAGGGTACGACCGCATCGTCTGTTCCACCGAAGGACCCATGGGCCTGGTTTCCCTCTACCTGAAGAACGCCTTCGAGGTTCCCGCCTGGTTCTTCGTGCACACGGACTGGATGGATTTCGCGCGGCGCGCGCTGGACTGGGACAAGTCGAGCCTTTCCCGGTTGCGCCGGATCCTGCGCGCCTTCTAC
>CAYXXL010000285.1:0-4372 GCA_964469025.1 uncultured Fibrobacteria bacterium | reverse complement strand
GAACCCCTTCTGGAACCACGTGATCGTCCAAGCCGTCGGAAAATAGCCCGTGCTGATCGACTGGTTCACGGTGGTCGCGCAGGCCCTCAATTTCCTCGTCCTGGTGTGGCTGCTGAAGCGTTTCCTCTACAAGCCGGTCCTGGACGCCATCGATGCGCGGGAGACGGGGATCCGGAAGGAACTGGCGGACGCCGACGCCGCGAAGGAGCAGGCGCACAAGGACGGCGAGGAATTCCGGATGAAGAACGAGGCGTTCGAACGCGACCGCGCGGGACTCCTGGCCAAGGCCGAGGACGAAGCGAAGGCCGAACGCGGGAAATTGCTGGACGCTGCGCGCGCCGACGCCGACGCCTTGGCCTCCAAGCGCCGCGACGCGCTGAAGGAGGACTCCGCGAACCTGAACCGCGAGTTGGGCGCCGCCGCCCGGAAGGAAGTGTTCTCCGTGGCCCGCAAGGCCCTCGCGGACCTCGCCTCCGCGAGCCTCGAGGAACGGATGGCGACGATCTTCGCCGCACATCTGCGCTCCATGGCCGGGCCGGGGAAGGACGCCTTCGCCGGCGCCCTGAAATCCGCGTCCGAACCGGCGTTGGTGCGCAGCGCCTTCGATCTGGGCGAACCCGGCCGCGATCTCGTGCGCAAGGCGCTGAACGAGACCTTCTCCGCCGATGTCCCGGTCCGGTTCGAGACCTCCCCGGACCTGGTGGCGGGGTTGGAGATCTCCACGGATGGACAGAAAATGGCCTGGAGCATCTCGGAGTACCTGGAGGTCCTGGAAAAGGACGTCCAGGGCCTGCTGGAGGCCAAGGCGGCATGAACGAACAGGCCGAAGCCGTGCGGGAAGCGGTGGACGTCGCCTTCGCCGCCATGGCCCGGGCCCGGGAGGCGTTCCAGCCGGGGCTCGCGCCCCGCGAAGTGGGCGTCGTCGCCAGCGTGTCCACCGGCATCGCCCGGGTCTCGGGCCTACCCGGGGTCGGCTTCGAGGAGCTGGTGGAATTCCCGAACGGGATCCTCGGGATCGCGTTCAACGTGGACCCGGACGAGATCGGAGTGGTGCTGCTGGGCGCATACCAGGACCTGCACGCCGGCCACGAGGTCCGACGCACCGGTCGGGTGATGGACGTCGGCGTGGGAGAAGGGCTGCTCGGGCGGGTGGTGGATCCCCTGGGAAGGCCGTTGGACGCCAAAGGGAGGGTATCGGTGGAGGCGCGACTTCCCGTCGAGCGTCCCGCACCCCCGATCATGGATCGATCGCCGGTCGTGGTGCCTCTCCAGACCGGACTCAAGGTCGTGGACGCCCTCATCCCCATTGGGCGCGGCCAGCGCGAACTGATCCTGGGCGACCGCGGCACCGGCAAGACGGCGATCGCGCTGGACGCCATCCTGAACCAGCGCGGGAAGAACGTGCTTTGCGTCTACTGCGCCATCGGGCAGAGGGCTTCGGCGGTCGCCAAGGCCGTGGCGAACCTGCGGGAGCGGGGCGCCATGGACTACACCGTCGTGGTCGTGGCCGAAGGGAACGACCCTCCGGGCCTGTCCTACCTCTGCCCCTACGCCGCCACCAGCATCGCGGAGCATTTCATGGAGAAGGGCCGAGATGTGCTCGTCGTGTACGACGACCTGACCCAGCACGCCCGCGCCTACCGGGAATTGTCGCTGCTCCTGCGCCGACCGCCCGGGCGCGAAGCCTTTCCCGGCGACATCTTCTACATCCATTCCCGTCTCCTGGAGCGTTCCACGCACCTGGGCAAGGACCTGGGCGGAGGTTCGTTGACGGCGCTGCCCGTCATCGAGACCGAGGCGCAGGACATCGCGGCCTACATCCCCACCAACCTGATCTCCATCACGGACGGACAGATCTACCTCTCGCCCTCCCTGTTCGAACTGGGCGTCCTTCCCGCGGTGGACGTGGGCAAATCCGTTTCCCGGGTGGGCGGCAAGGCCCAAAGAGCGGCGTTGCGCGCCGTGGCCGGAGACCTCAAGCTCGCCTACGCGCAATTCGAGGAGCTGGAGACCTTCGCCCGCTTCGGCGCCCGCCTGGACGACGCCACGCGCAAGACCATCGAACACGGACGGCGCATCCGCTCCTGCCTGAAGCAGGCGGAATTCAGCCCTGTGTCGGTGCCCGCGCAGATCGCCGTGCTCCTGGCCCTGACCGCGGACCTTTTCGACCCGGTGCCCTTGGAGCGGATGTCGGAAGCGGAAGCCGCCGTCCATCTCGCGGCGGACGGAATGGACCCAACGATCCGCGCTCGCCTGGAGTCCGCCGACAAGTTGGGCGACGAAGACAAGAAGTCGATCCTCGACATCTGCCGGACCGCCATCGCGCCCTTCCTGCCTCCCCAGGATCCGAAACCGGCGGCGAAGTCCGACCCGACGCCCGCGAAGAAACCATGAGCGACACCCTGGGAGCCCTGCGCGGCAAGATCCAAGGCGCCGAAGATCTCCAATCCGTGGTGCGGACCATGAAGGCCGTGGCGGCGGCGAGCGTCGGTCAATACGAAAAATCGGTTCGCGCGCTCGCCGAATACCATCGGGCGGTGGAACTGGGCCTGGGTGCCTGCTTCCGCGACACCTCCGTGGTGCCCCGGGTACCGGATGGGAAACGCCCCAAACCGGGCGCGTTCGGCGCCATCGTCTTCGGGTCCGACCAGGGTCTGGTCGGACAGTTCAACGAAGTGGTGGCCGATTTCGCCGTCAAGACGATTTCGGTGATGCCCGGCACACCGCAGGTCTGGGCAGTCGGGGAGCGCGTCCATGCGCGCCTTGCGGACGCCGGCGTCCCCCTGCTGGGTCTGTTCGCGGTTCCCGGTTCCATGGAAGCCGTCATTCCGCTGGTCGGGAAGATCCAGGTGGAAAGCGAAGCCCATCGGGCGGAAGGCGACTACTCGGAGCTCCACGTCTTCCACAACAAGCCCCGTTCCGGATCGCTCTACGAGCCCGTCGTCCAGCGGTTGCTGCCGTTGGACTCCGTATGGGAGAAGGGTCTCGCGAAGGTCGACTGGCCCACCGCCAATCCCCCCGAGATCCTGGGCGGCGTCACCGCGACCCTGGGTGCATTGATCCGCGAATACCTGTTCATCTCCCTCTTCCAGGCCTGCGTCGAATCGCTTGCCAGCGAGAACGCGAGCCGATTGGCGGCGATGCAGCGCGCGGACAAGAACATCCAGGATCTGCTGGAAAACCTGAACGGAACTTTCCGGAGGTTGCGCCAGAACAGCATCGACGAGGAACTTTTCGACGTGATCTCCGGGTTCGAAGCGTCGAATCGCAACGGCGCTCCTCCACTCTCCACCGATCGGAAGAATCCATGAACCCTCCTCCCGCCGCCGCGGCACCGGAGAAATCCTCGGCCCAGCTCCTGGAATGGGCGAGAGCCGACTCCGGAACCGTGTTGAAGGATCTGGAATCGAGGATCGAGGGCCGGACGGGCGACGAGGCCGAATCCGGGCTCAGGAAGTTCGGGACCAACGAGATTGGACGCACGAAGCGCCGTTCGGCCGCCATGCGTCTGTTCGAGGGAATCCGCAATCCGCTGGTCCTCCTGTTGCTCGCGTTGGGCGCGATCTCCTACCTGACCGGGGACCTGCGCTCGATGGTGGTCATCCTGGTGATGGTGGTCCTGGGCGTGGTCCTGCGCTTCTTCCAGGAGATGCGCGCCGACAACGCCGCCGAGAAGCTCCAGGCGATGGTCACCAACACCGCCACGGTGGTGCGGGACGGGAAGGACGTCGAGCTTCCCATGAAGATGCTGGTGCCCGGCGACGTGGTGCGGCTGGCCGCCGGGGACATGGTGCCCGCCGACGTCCGGGTGTTGTCTTCCAAGGACCTGTTCCTGAACCAGGCCGCCCTCACCGGCGAATCCCTGCCGGTGGAGAAGACAGCGGGGAAGGCGCCGGAAAACGTCCTGAACCCGCTGGAGCTTCCGGACATCTGCTTCATGGGATCCAACGTCGAGAGCGGTTCGGCGACGGCCCTGGTCCTGCGCACCGGCTCCCTCACCTATTTCGGGGCGCTGGCCGTGCACCTGGCCGCGCCGCGGCAGTCCACCGGCTTCGACAAGGGCATCGACAAGTTCACATGGCTGATGATCCGGTTCATCGCGGTGATGGTTCCCGCGGTGTTCCTCATCAACGGGCTGGCGCGACACGACTGGCTGGACGCGTTCCTCTTCGCCCTGGCGGTGGCGGTGGGACTGACCCCGGAGATGCTGCCCATGATCGTGACGGTGAACCTGTCCAAGGGCGCCTTGGCGATGTCGCGCAAGAAGGTGATCGTCAAGCGGCTGAATGCCATCCAGAACTTCGGGGCGATGGACGTCCTTTGCACCGACAAGACCGGGACGCTCACCCAGGGAAAGATCGTCCTGGAGAAG
>CAYXXL010000284.1:0-4393 GCA_964469025.1 uncultured Fibrobacteria bacterium | reverse complement strand
CAGGCCACCAGCGGAAACAGGCCAGCTGCAACGGTCGCGAAGGGTCGGAGGGAACGGTAGTTGAATTTCATCTGGGATCTCCGGTGCCAGGGGCTGGCGGGAGGGGGACTCAGGGACTTCAGGGGGGAATATAGATCGGTTGCGGGATCGGTCCTGCAAATGTGCTTTCTTACCTTCAGTTCCAATGGCCTTACGCAAGCTCCCCATCGGGATCCAGGACTTTCCCTCGCTGCGTGAAGACGGATATCTCTACGTGGACAAGACGGCATGGGTCCACAAATTGGTGAACGAGGGCCGTGTCTATTTCCTCTCCAGGCCGCGACGCTTCGGGAAATCCCTTCTGTGCAGCACCTTGGCGGCCTATCTGGAGGGACGCAAGGAACTGTTCACCGGTCTGGCTCTGGAGCATCTGGAAAAGCAGTGGACCAGACACCCTGTCCTGCGGCTGGACCTGAATGCGGAGCGGTATCACACGCTCACCTCCCTGGAGGAGATCCTCGGTTACCACCTTGTGCGCTGGGAAGCCGAATATGGGAAAGCGACCGACGCGACGCTGTCGGGACGGTTCCGAGGGGTCGTCGAACGCGCTCGGAAGACCACCGGCCGCCGGGTGGCGATCCTCGTGGACGAATACGACAAGCCGCTGCTTTCCACGCTGGACAAGCCAGAGGTCCACGAGGAAATGAAAAGTCTCCTCAAGGCCTTCTACGGCGTATTCAAGAGCGTGGACGAGCATCTCAAATTCGTGCTCCTAACCGGCGTCACCAAGTTCGGACAGGTCAGCGTCTTCTCCGACTTGAACCAGCTCACCGACCTGTCCCTCCATCCCGCCTATGCGGCCGTGTGCGGCATCACGGAGGCCGAGCTGTTGCGGGATTTCCAACCGGAGCTGGCCGATTTGGCGATTGGGCAGAAATTGTCAGACGCGGAGTGCCTGGATCGGGTGCGCCAGTGGTACAACGGGTACAAGTTCCACCAGGACGGCCCGAGCGTCTTCAATCCCTTCAGTACGCTCAACTTGCTTTCCCGCAAGGAGTTCGTCGACTACTGGTTCCAAACAGGCACTCCCACGTTCCTTGTGGAGCTGCTGAAGAAGGCGTCCACGGACCTGCGCGAGATCGACGGAATCCAGGTGGAAGCGGGAGAGTTCGCCGACTACCGGCAGGAACCCGATCGCCCGATTCCCGTCATCTACCAGAGCGGCTATTTGACCATCCAGGACTACGATCCCGATCTGCGCTGCTATACCTTGGGTTATCCCAACAGCGAGGTGAAGAATGGTTTCCTCCGTTTTCTCGCCTCGGACTACACAGGCGTGGAGAAGGGACGGGCCACCTTCCACATCGGGCATTTTTCGCGCGAACTGCGCGCCGGAGATCTCGGAAGTTTTCTGTCGCGACTGAAGTCTTTCTTCGCGGGAATTCCCTACGACCTGAATGACCAGACAGAACGGCACTACCAGGTCGTCTTCTATCTGGTGTTTACCCTCCTGGGTCAATTCATCGAGTCCGAAGTCAAGTCGACCTTGGGACGCGCCGATGCGGTGGTGAAGACCCCCGATTCCATCTTTGTGTTCGAATTCAAGCTCAACGGTTCAGCGGAAGAAGCCATGGCCCAGATCGACGAAATGGGCTATCTGCTCCCCTATGAAGCCGATGGCCGTAGACTCGTGAAGGTGGGTGTCGAGTTCGACAAGGCCACCCGGAATCTGGGGCGGTGGATCGCAATCGAACATCCTTGAATGAAGAGCGAAACCAGTTCGAACGGCTGAATGGATCCTGGTTTCTTCAGGTCACATCTAGTTTGAAATGCACCGCAAAGCATTTGCGCCAGATTTGGCTGCCAGCCCAATGTCCGCCCCGCTGTGGCCTACGAAGGCGAAGTCGTATAGCCTTGAGGCGGCATTTTGAGTGGTTGACCACCAGATACCATAGGTTCCGCCTTGACCACCGCCGCCGCCGGATCCCTGAGGAGACACGGAAAATCCCGTGGAATTGTCCCCGACGGCGTTGCCTCTGCCTGTGTAGTTCCAGGTCACGCCGGCAGTGGCAAGGTGAACCATTGCAGTGCTGTCCGAGCCGGTGCCACCACTTGCCGTCAGGAATAATGTGGCGAACTCGCTGGCCAATGGCACTCTCCAATTTGTGGGACAGACCCCTTGACTGTTGGTACTATCGACGGAACACGCGAGAGTGTTGGTACAGGTATCCGGCAAATTCATCGCCTGCGGCCAGGTAAAGGAGGTGGTTCCATCAAGCGGATTGATCAGGTCCTGAGCCATCCAAGTCTGAGCGCCGATTTTCACGGTTCTGTAGAGGTTGCCGGTGGCATCCTTCACCAGACCATACGAAACATTCGGATTGTATCCTCCGGTTGTGTCAGGGATTATATAGGCAGCCGTACTCGAAACACTGTTGCCAAATCCGCTTTGGATCGCGATCGCGCGGATGGTGCCGTTTGGACCGATTTTGACGGGTCCTGAATAGAGTGACCCGTTCGTGGAGCTTGGTGCGGAGTTGTCCATCGTGTAGTAGATCTTCGCTCCGTTGGGCTTGCTGGAAATGGCGACCGATTGGGGGATGGGATAGGTTCCTGCCGCAGGACTGAAACTCGGTGCACCCTGAACGAATTGCACCGCGATGGAATCCACCGATGAAATTGCACCCCCGACGACGCTTCGAGCATACAGCATTCCCGCACCTGCCGAATAGGTGGATCCGCTCAACGTGGACCAAGTTTGCTGCCGGTTCGTGGACACCTGAATCGCGTCCGCACCGGGGGACGTGATGGTCACGGGCAAGGAACTTACACCCGTGTCGCTTGGGGAGGCGGCCATGGAAGGAGCCACGGCAAAGTCCGCTTCTTGGAAAATGGTGGAAATCCCACCCAACCTGGATCGCGCGTAGACCTTGGTATTCCCGGAGATGGTGAACGGTCCGGTGTAGGTTTTCCAACCTCCAGAAGTATTCAACGAATCCTGGATCCCGCTGGCTCCCGTGGGAGTGATCGTCACCGTTTGCTGTGACTGGGAGCTTCCCGACAAGACGATGCTCGGGATGTAGAGGAAGATGGAGGAGTCGATGACCGAGGCGACGGACCCCAGGGTGTCCTGGGCGTACAGGATTTCGTTTTGGGAAACGCTCAATCCACCGCTGGGGTAGGCAATCCAATGGACCTTGTCCGTGGAATAGCCAATGCGTGCCCCGGGAAGGTTTGAGGAGATGCTCACAGAAAGTGTCTGGCTGGAGCTCAAGGCCAGATTGCCTGCTGTGATGATGGGTGGATTCAAGATCGCATAGGAGGCGCTTGCCGTTGCACTGATGGAGAATCCATTCCCTGTGGCGATGGCTTTGATGGTCTCGGAGGTGTTTACGCTGAGGGGTCCGGAATAGACGCTGGAGCTTGTGGTGGGAGCGGTACCATCCGTCGTGTAGTAGATGGCTGCCCCCGAAGAGGCGCTTGTGATGATCACGTTCTGGGTGGCCGTGTACGTCCCCGCGGCCACGCTGAAGGTGGGTGTGGCCGCCGGTGGCTGGATGACGTAGGCTGCACTGCCGATGGAGCTGGTGGTGATTCCCGTGGCCACAGCGATGGCCTTGATGGTCTCGGAGTTGGCGACGGAAATCGGCGTGGAGTAGACGCTGGATGTGGTGGTGGGCGCGCTCCCGTCCAGGGTGTAGTAGATGGTGGCGCTGGGAGTGGTGCTCCCGAGGGTCACGCTCTGGGTGGAGGTGTAGGTGCCCGCCACCGGGCTGAAGGAGGGCGTGGCCGCCACACCGGGGATGTTGATGGTGTAGACCGCGCTGGCCACGGCGCTGGCACTGGATCCGTTGGCCAGGGCGATCGCCTTGATGGTTTCATTCGCCCCCACACTGATGGGCGTGGAGTAGACGCTGGAGTTGGTGGTAGGTGCGGTGCCGTCCAGGGTGTAGTAGATGACGGCCCCGGCTGTGGTCGAGGCCAGGGTCACGGTTTGGGCCGCGGTGTAGGTGCCCCCCGCTGGAGTCGCGGCGGGAGCGGCGGCGGGAAGTTGGATGGTGTAGACGGCGCTGGCCATCTGGCTGTTGGAGTTCCCCGTGGAGGTCGCCATGGCCTTGATGGTCTCGGAGGTGGTGACGCTGATGGGTGCGGAGTAGAGGTTGGAACCCGTGGTGGGAGTGGATCCATCTAGGGTGTAGTAGATGGAGGCACCACTTGTGGCCGAGGCCAAGGTCACGCTCTGGACCGCAGCGTACGTGCCCCCCGCCGGAGTGAAGGTGGGACTGGCCGTCACGCCTGGGATGTTGATGGTGTAGGCCGTGGTAGAAGCCGAACTCGCTCCGTAGTTGGGAGCCACCGCGAGGGCTTTGAGGGTCTCGGAGGCGGCAACGGAAATCGGAGCACCGTAGACGCT
>CAYXXL010000283.1:0-4396 GCA_964469025.1 uncultured Fibrobacteria bacterium | reverse complement strand
GGTACGCGACCGACCAGATCATGGTGGGGCTTTGTTGGCTTGCCGTCGCCTTGGCCGCACTTCCCCTTTTCGCCGTGCTGTACTACGTGACGTCCCAGGGACTCCACAGGTTCGACCTGAACTTCTTCACCCATGTCCCGGCACCGGTGGGCGACGCCTCGGGAGGCATGGCGAACTCGCTGGTCGGAACCCTCGAGCTGGTCCTGATCGCGAGCGTGGTCGGCATCCCGGTGGGAATCCTGGCCGGAATCTACCTGGCCGAATTCGGGAAGGCCGGAAAGTTCGCCTGGGCCGTCCGCTTCACCGCCGACGTCCTTTCCGGCGTGCCGTCCATCGTGACGGGAATCGCCGCCTACACCCTGATCGTCCGACCCATGCACCACTTCTCCGCCTGGGCGGGGGGCGTGGCGCTGGGTACCATGATGATCCCCATGATCACTCGCACCACCGAGGAACTGGTGAAGATGGTGCCGCGGTCGGTGCGCGAATCCGCCCTGGCCCTGGGGATCCCGGAATGGAAGACCATCCTGAGCGTGGTCGTGACCACCGCCCGCAACGGGATCCTGATGGGTGTCCTGCTTTCGCTTTCGCGCATCGCCGGAGAAACCGCGCCGTTGCTCTTCACCGCGTTCAACAACAATTTCTGGTCCACCTCGCCGAACCAGCCCACCGCCTCGCTCACGGTCCAGATCTTCACCTACGCCATCTCGCCCTTCGACGACTGGCACGACCAGGCCTGGACGGGGGCTCTGACGCTGCTGCTCCTGGTGGTGGGCGTGAACCTGCTGGCGCGAATCTTCGTCAAAAGAACAGGGAGGGCCGTCGGATGACGCAGCCGCCGGAAATACAGTTGCCGCCGCAAAGCGAAACCATCGACGGCTCCGCGGCGAAGAAGCAGATCGAAGTCCGAGGCTACTCCGCTTGGTTCGGCGCCAAGCAAGTGCTGAAGGACGTGAGCCTCGCCTTCCCCGGTCCCGGTGTGACCGCGATCATAGGGCCGTCGGGATGCGGGAAGTCCACCTTGCTGCGGGGGATCAACCGCATGCACGAGACCATCCCCGGAGCGCGCAGCACGGGCGAGATCCTGTTCCAGGAGAAGAACCTCCTGGACCGCCGCCTCGATGCGGTCCAGGTGAGGCGCAGCATCGGCATGGTCTTCCAGAAGCCTTCTCCGTTTCCCACCATGACCGTGAGGGAAAACGTGCTGGCCGGGCTCCGGTTGAACGGCGTTCGCGACCACTCCAAGCTCCAGGAAAAACTGGAGTGGGCGTTGCGCAAGGCCGCGCTGTGGGACGAGGTGAAGGACGGCCTGGACAGGCCGGGGGTGGCCTTGTCCGGAGGCCAGCAGCAGAGGTTGTGCATCGCCCGCGCCTTGGCCGTGGACGTGCATGTGCTCCTGCTGGACGAACCCTGCTCCGCGCTGGACCCCATCTCGACCGCCAAGGTCGAGGAGCTCCTGCTGGAGCTGCAGTCCGCCCTCACAATGGTGATCGTGACCCACAACATGCAGCAGGCCGCCCGCGTTTCGAAATCGACGGCCTTCATGCTCGACGGCAAGCTGATCGAATTCGACGACACCCGGAAGATCTTCGAGAATCCGTCACAGAAATTGACCGAAGACTACATCACGGGGCGGTTCGGATAGCGCTTTCGCGGACGGGATGCCAACCGGTCGCGGAATATGTACTCAAGACCGGTGGCGGAGGGGAGATCTATCCCCCTTTCCCGAAGCGAGGTCGCACGCATGAACTGGATCGTCGAAGAGCCGTTCCGATCCGCTGGACAGATCGGGATCGCCGCCGCCGCCGGCGCGGCCATCCACCCGTTGGGGTCCAGGATCGCGAGACGGTTGGCCCGCCACACGCAGACGGAGTGGGATTCCCTGTTCCTGGAGGCGGTCCTTCCGCCCGCGAGGATAGGTTTGCCGCTTTTGGGGATCCAGGTCGTGCTGCCCTTCACCCGATGGGCCGGAGGCGACCCCACCCTCGACAGGGCGATGGAATTGGGCTGGATCGTCGCCGCGACCTGGTTCCTGCTGCGGCTCCTCGCCGAGACCGAGACCTTCGTGGCCGGTCGCCTGGTGCACGCCGGGACCGACAACCTCCGCGAACGTCGCACCGCCACGCAGGTCCGCCTCCTGCGACGTATCCTGTCCGTCACGGTGCTCTTCCTGGCCGTGTCGCTCGGGCTTCTCTCGTTCGAGCAAGCTCGCAGGCTCGCCGCGGGACTGTTGACCACCGCCGGAATCGCCGGAGTGGTGCTGGGGCTTTCCGCCCAGAAGACCCTCGGGAACCTGCTTGCGGGAATCCAGATCGCGATGGCCCAGCCCATACGGCTGGACGACCTTGTGGTCGTGGAAGGCGAATCCGGCCGGGTTGAGGAAATCACCCTCACCTACGTCGTGATCCGGATCTGGGACCACCGGACATTGATCCTTCCCATCTCGTACTTCCTGGAGAAGCCGTTCCAAAACTGGACTCGCACGACCTCCGAGATGCTCGGGACGGTGGAAATCTCCACGGACCCCGAGGTGCCGGTGGGCGATGTGCGCGCGGAGCTCGAACGGGTGGTCGGAAACCACCCCCTTTGGGACAGACGCGTGTGCGGGTTGCAAGTCACGGAGTGGAACTCCCGAGCCGTGGTGTTGCGGGCGGTGGTCTCCGCTTCCGACAGCGGGAAGTGCTGGGACCTCCGCTGCGAAGTTCGCGAAGCCCTTCTTGGATACGTGGGTCGGATGCATCCGACCAGCCTCACCCGGACCAGGATCGTCCTTCAAGGGGCCCAAGCCTCGGGGTAGGTCCCGAACCGTCAGAGCCTGGAGAACATCGGCAGGTATTGAAAACCCTCTCCGATGAGCAGGCCCAAGGCGGCTCCCACCAGGACATCCGTGGGGTAATGGACGCGCAGGTAGACGCGGGAAAACGCCACCAGCACGGCCAGCGGCAGTAGCACGGGCAGCAGTTCGGGCAGGAAATGCCCCACGTAGAGGGCGATCGCCAGATTGTTCATGGCATGCCCGGAAGGAAACGAAAACCTGTCGGGAGGCGGCTGCAAGGGCTCCAGATCGTTCCTTTCGTAGGGTCGCGTGCGGTTGAACCTGCTTTTCAACAGCTTGTAGAGCACGATGGAAAACAGCCCCACCGCGGTCCCGCGCCAAACAAGGGCGAATCCCACCTTCGGACCCATTCTCCAAAGCACCCACGGAACCACGAACACCCAACTCCACCCATCGCCGAGCCGGGTGGCCAAACGCATCAAGAAAGCATTGAACCCATGGGAAGGCTGCTTCCACCAGGGAAGAATCTTCCCCGTTTCGAAGGCGGTCAGCCTCGACTTCCATTGCTCCGGCTGTTCTTCCACGTCGATCCCCAAGCTACAAAGGCCCGGGACCAGGGAGCTTGCACAAAAACGCTAAATAGGATATCGTGGTCCGATACTAGATTTGTCGGTGAAAGGTCCTTCTGGACCAACATCACAACGCAAAGCACCCTGACCGGGTACGAGGGGGATAGCATGAGGGCACTCATGGAGAAGGGACGGCGGTTCTTCAGGACTCCAGCCTTCGTATCGGCATTGCTTCTGGCGGCGGCGGGAATCGTCGCCGCCGTCACCGATTCGGTCCCCAAGGCCGATTCGGCGGTGAAATCGGATTCCGCCCTCCACATTGGCGCGCAGGCGGTGCCGACGGTGACCGCAGTCACCGCCGAGCCGCTCAAGGAGTCGTTCCGCTACTTCGCGTTCATGACCTCCGACCGGTTCTCCTCCGCGGAGAGGATCTCGCTCTGGGTGGTGCTGGGCGTGGCCGTCTGCGGCCTCCTGTACGCGTTCATGCTCATGCGACAGGTTCTGGCAGCCGACAAGGGCACGGAGCGGATGCAGGCCATCGCCGCCGCGGTGCGGGAAGGATCCAACGCCTACCTCCGGAAGCAGCTGTCCACGGTGGCGGTCCTGATCGTGGTCCTGGTGGGAGCGCTCTACATCGCCAAGGGCATGCAGAGCGGATTCGATTCGCCGTTCGCCATCGGCAGGGCCGCCGCATTCCTGGCGGGAGCCATCTTCTCCGCAACCGTGGGCGTGATCGGAATGCGCCTGGCCACCTCGGGCAACCTGCGCGTGGCCGCCGCCGCCTCCAAGGGGTTCGGCAAGGCGCTGATGCTGGGCTACCGCACGGGCACCATCACCGGAATGCTCACCGACGGCCTGGGCCTGCTGGGCGGCACCGTCATCTTCATGATCTACGGGGAGCACGCCTACGAGGCCCTCCTGGGATTCGGGTTCGGCGGCACCCTGCTGGCCCTGTTCATGCGCGTCGGGGGCGGCATCTACACGAAAGCCGCGGATGTCGGCGCCGACCTGGTGGGCAAGATCGAGAAGGACATCCCCGAGGACGACCCCC
>CAYXXL010000282.1:0-4425 GCA_964469025.1 uncultured Fibrobacteria bacterium | reverse complement strand
CGCTCCAAATCCTTTCCGGCGAATTTGTAGCGCTATTAGGTGCAAACGGTGCGGGGAAGACAACCTTGATCCGAATCGCCGCGATACTTGCATCTCCTACGCGCGGCACAGTGCAATTCACGGTCGGCCACGGATCCGGTGTAGCTCCCCTTGCGTGCCCCGAAAAGTTCGGATTCCACCAGGTTCTCGGGGATGGCCCCGCAGTTCACCGCCACGAAAGGCCCTTCGGGACGGCTGCCCAGCCGGTGCACGATGTTCGCGAAGAACTCCTTGCCCGTTCCGGATTCGCCCGTGATCAGCACGGTGGAGCTGGTGGGAGCCACCTTGCGCGCGATGCGCAGGAGCTTTCGCATGGCGGCGGTGTCGCCGAGCATGTCCTCCAGCACCTGGGTCTCCAGACCCTTGTTCGTGCGGGAGGCGGCCACCGCGGTGCTGGTCCGGCGAGCCACGTCCACGAGATCGGAGGCGTCCAGCGGCTTGACCAGGACCTGCGCGGCTCCGCGCGACAGGGCCAAACGACCCTCGGCACGACAGGAATCGTCGCACACGACGACCACCTGGGTGGAAGGTCTGCGCGAGCGGATCCACGAGAGGATGTCCACCCCCTCCTGCCAAAGCGCCCCGGCGTCCAGGAACACCAGGTCCGCCCGCACCTCCTCCAGGAGCGCGAAGGGCCGGTGGTCCGGCGCCGCCTCGTGGAATTCCGAGTCCGGAAGGTCCCAGCCTTCGGCCATCCGGCGGCGGAATTCCGCGTCGCGGTCCAGGAGCAGGACCTTCAACATGGGCGGCTCAGGCGAAGATCTCCTTGACCTTGTCGAAGAAGGTCTTCTCCCCGGGGGTGCCGGTCTCCAGGGACTTGAGCTCCTCCAGGATCTCCTTCTGGCGCCCGGACACCTTCTCCGGGACGCGCACGTGGATGCGCACGAAGAGGTCGCCCTTGCCGCGGCCGTGCAGGCCCGGCATCCCCTTGCCCCGCAGCACGAAGACCTTCTCGGCCTGGGTTCCGGCGTGGACCTTGAGGTCGATCTCGCCGTCCAGGGTGGGGATGCGGATGGATCCACCCAGGGCGGCCGTGGTGAAGGGTACCCTGGCCTCGGCATACAGATTCTGTCCATCGCGGTGGTACATGTCGTGCTCGATCTCCTCGATCAGCACCACGATGTCTCCGGCGGGCCCCTTGCGCGGGCCCTTGTTCCCCTCGCCGCGCAGGGTCAGGTAGTTGCCCTCCGCCACCCCGGCGGGGATCTGGACGGAAATGGTCACTTCCTGCCGTTCCAGGCCCGAGCCGCCGCAGGTCTTGCAGGCGTCTTCGAAGGTCGAGCCCGAACCCTCGCACTTGGGGCAGGTGACCACGTTAATCATCTGGCCGAACAGGGATTGGCTGACCTGCTTGACCTGGCCCACGCCCCCGCAGGTGGTGCAGGTCTTGCGCCCCTTGCCGCCCACGCCGTCGCAGGTGCGGCAGGGTTCCATCCGGCGGATCTTGATCTTCTTGGAGACGCCTTCGGCGATCTCCTCGAGCGTGAGCTTGATGTGGATCTGCAGGTCCTGTCCGCGGTTGGACGCCGCGCGCCGCCCGCCCCCGCCAAACATCCCGCCGAACATGTTGTCGCCGAAGATGTCCGAGAAGCGGCTGAAGATGTCGTCGGAGCTGCTGAAGCCCCCCTGGTAGCCTCCCCCGCCCGGCGGTCCTTCGAACGCGGCGTGGCCCAACCGGTCGTACTGCTGGCGCTTTTCCGCGTCCCGCAACACGTCGTAGGCCTCCGCACCTTCCTTGAACTTTTCCTCGGCACCCTTGTCGCCGGGGTTCTTGTCGGGGTGGAACTTGAGAGCGAGCTTCTTGTAGGCGCTCTTGATCTGGTCTTCGGATGCGTCCTTGGGCACGCCCAGGACCTCGTAGTAGTCGCGCTTGGCCATCGGTCCCTCTGGTTGCCGGTTCAAATACGAATCCTACATCATGTCCACCCCGGGGTTGGACCCGTCGCAGGGGCGATTCATGAGTCGCCCCTGCGCATGGGTGGGATCCAAGGTCACATCATTTCTTGTCGTCGTCCACCACCTCGTATTCGGCTTCCACAGGTCCCTGGTCCTGGCTCTGGGACTCTGTCCGAGGGCCGTCGCCGTTGGCTCCGTCGTGCTTCGGGGCACCCTCGCCTTCGGCCATCGCGGCCTTGTAGAGCGCTTCCGTCGCCTTGTGCGTGGCCTCGTGGACGGCCTCGACGGCCTTCTTGACCTTGGAAAGGTCGTCATCCTTCTGGACCTTCTTCAATTCCTCCAGGGCCGCCTCGATGGTTCCCTTGTCCTCGCCGATCTTCTCGCCCGACTCCTTCAGGAATTTCTCGGTGGAGTACACCAGATTCTCGGCTTCGTTGTGGGCGTCGATCTTCTCGCGCTCGGCCTTGTCGCTCGCGGCATTGGCCTCGGCGTCCTTCACCATCTTCTGGATGTCGGCCTCGGTCAATCCGGTCCCGGCCTCGATCTTGATCTTCTGCTCCTTGCCGGTGGCCTTGTCCTTGGCGCTCACATGGACGATGCCATTCGCGTCGATGTCGAAGGTCACCTCGATCTGCGGCACGCCGCGGGGGGCGGGCGGGATGTCGGCGAGGTCGAATTTGCCCAGGGTCCGGTTGTGGGCGGCCAGTTCGCGCTCGCCCTGGAGCACATGGATGGTGACCGCCGGCTGGCTGTCGGCCGCCGTGGAGAAGATCTGGCTCTTGCGCGTGGGGATGGTGGTGTTGCGCTCGATGAGCTTGGTCATGACGCCGCCCAGGGTCTCGATGCCCAGGGAAAGGGGGGTGACGTCCAGCAGGAGCACGTCCTTGACCGCCTCGTCGCCCGCCAGCACGCCGGCCTGCACCGCGGCGCCCACGGCCACCACCTCGTCGGGGTTCACGCCCTTGTGGGGCTCCTTGCCTCCGAACAGTTCCTTGACCTTGGCCTGCACCGCGGGAATGCGGGTGGATCCTCCCACGAGGATGACTTCGTCGATCTGGGACACGGAGAGACCCGCGTCCTTGAGGGCCTGGGTGACGGGGCGCACGGAGCGCTCCACCAGATCATGGGTCAGGCTCTCGAACTTGGCGCGGGTGAGCGTCAGTTCCAGGTGCTTGGGCCCGGTGGCGTCGGCGGTGATGAAGGGCAGGTTGATGGAGGTGCTGGTGGTGCCGGAGAGGTCGATCTTGGCCTTCTCGGCGGCTTCCTTGATGCGCTGCAGGGCCATCTTGTCCTTGCGCAGGTCCACCCGGTTCTCCTTCAGGAACTCCTCGGCCACCCAATTGATGATGGCCTCGTCGAAGTTGTCGCCGCCCAGGTGGGTGTCGCCGTTGGTGCTCTTGACCTCGAAGACGCCGTCCCCGATTTCCAGGATGGAGATGTCGAAGGTGCCGCCGCCCAGATCGTACACGGCGATGGTCTCCTTCTTCTTGGCGTCGTTGAAGCCGTAGGCGAGGGCCGCGGCGGTGGGCTCGTTCACGATGCGCAGGACATCCAGGCCCGCGATCTTGCCCGCGTCCTTGGTGGCCTGTCGCTGGGAGTCGTTGAAGTAGGCGGGCACCGTGACAACGGCCTGCGTCACCGACTCTCCCAGATAATCCTCCGCCGCCTTCTTCATGGCCTGCAGGATGAGGGCGGAGATTTCCTGGGGCGTGTACTGCTTGTCGTCGATCTGGACCTTGGCCACGTCGTCGCCCACCACCTTGTAGGGGACCAGCTTCTCTTCCTCGCGCACTTCGCTGCGGCGCCGGCCCATGAACCTCTTGATGGAGTAGATGGTGCGCTCGGCGTTTGTGATGGACTGGCGCTTGGCGACCTGGCCCACCAGACGGGATCCGTCCTTGGCGAATCCGACGATGGACGGCGTGGTCCGACCGCCCTCGGCGTTGGCGATGACGGTGGGCTGCCCACCTTCCATGACGGCCACGCAGCTGTTGGTGGTCCCGAGATCGATTCCGATGATCTTGCTCATGTTCTGTCTCCTGTTGAGACGCCCCGGCGGGGCGTCTTTACTGTGGTGGATCGTAGTCGACGCCCCGACGGGGCGTCTCTCTGTGGAGGTCTTGAGACGCCCCGGCGGGGCGTCTTTACGAAGCGGCCGGTCCCCCGGAAACGATGACCTGCGCGTGGCGCAGGACCTTGTCCCCCTTCTTCCAGCCCCGGGCGTGCACCGACGCGACGTGGTCGGCGGGCACGGTGGGATGGGGCATCTGGGTGAGGGCGTCGTGGTGGTTCGGATCGAAGGGGTGTCCCTCGCCGGGGACTTCCTCCAGTCCCGCGTCGGAAAGCAGCTTCCGCAATTGGTCTCGGATCAGCCGTACGCCCTTTGCGAACCCCACGGGGTCGGCGGGGGTCCAATCGCCCTCCGCGGGGGCGTCCTGCAGGGCGCGTTCAAAGTTGTCGATCACGGGAAACAGCGCTTGGAGAGCCTTG
>CAYXXL010000281.1:0-4432 GCA_964469025.1 uncultured Fibrobacteria bacterium | reverse complement strand
GTTGTCTTCGCCGGGTGCGGTGTACGCGGCGCCCATAGGTTCGGGGTTGCGAAAGACATTCGGTCGATCCTGCTCCGTGGCCGACCAGCAATTTGGAGGGCGCGTCATGCGAATCGAGAATTTCCTCAAGTCGAGCATCTTGGCGGTGGCCGTGCTGGGTTCCTGGGGTTGGGCGTTGAACAACGGGTTGGCCCTGACGCCTCCGATGGGCTGGAACGACTTCAACACCTTCGGAGCCAACATCACCGAGGCGGACATCAAGGGGATCGCGGATGTGATCGCGGCGTCCGGCTTCAAGGATGCGGGTTACGTCTTCGTGAACGTCGACGACAACTGGTTCACCAATCCGGCGCGTGGCTCCAACGGCGTCCTCACCTCGGACCCGAAGCGCTTTCCGGACGGCATGAAGGCGCTGGGCGACTACATCCACGCCAAGGGGCTCAAGTTCGGCATCTACGGGGACCGCGGCCTCAAGACCTGCGACAACATTCCCCAGAGCGGCAGCTACGGGAACGAGGTGCTGGACGCCAAGACCTGGGCGTCCTGGGGTGTCGACTACGTGAAGGTGGACAACTGCTTCCCGCACACGGGAACGGCCCCCGGCTCGGACGGCAGCCAGATGGGCGGCACGGCGGACGGAACCGAACCCGACGCGAGATATCTGGCGGCCCAGCAGACGGACTACACGAACATCTCCAATGCCGTTGTGGCCAGCGGGCGCCCCATGATCCTGAGCATCTGCGCGTGGCGCTACGAGTCCTGGATGCCGGCGTTGGGCAACCTGTGGCGCACCGAAAACGACATCAAGAACAACTGGGCCTCCATCACCAAGGTCATGGCGGGGACCTACAAATACGCCGCCAGCGCCAAGCCGGGTGCGTGGAACGACCCGGACTGCCTGGAGGTGGGGAACATGGCGGTCAACAACGGCCTTCCGATCCTGACGATCGAGGAGCAGCGGTCCCACTTCGGGCTCTGGTGCATCATGGCCTCGCCGTTGATCATGGGGAACGACCCCCGGAACCTGAGTGCCGCGGCCAAGGCCATTCTCCTCAACAAGGAGGCGATCGCGATCGACCAGGACTCCAACGGGATCCAGGGCACCATCGTCCACCAGGCCGGCTCGTCGCAAGTGTGGATGAAGCCCATCGGGAAGGCCTCGGGGAATTCCAAGGCGGTTCTCTTGTTCAACGGAGGCACCAGCACCGCGACGATCTCCGCCACCTGGGCGGAAATCGGGCTTCCCAAGGGGTCGGCGGCGGTTCGGGACATCTGGGCGACGTCCAACCTGGGCAATTCCGTCGATTCGGTTTCCCTGTCCGTGCCGGCCCATGGCTCGAGGCTCCTGAGGATCGAGGAGGGTCCCACCTCCCTGGCCACGACGCTGCCGGATGCGGTCAAGGGGGTCCGGCTCCTGGGCACGGGCGAGGTGGAGATCTCCGGCGACCTGGCGGGGCAGTTGCCTTTGCACCTCAGCATCGTGGGCCTGGACGGTCGTGTGGAATCCGCGACCGAACTCGACCACGCGGGGGTCTCGGTCCTTCCTCGCGCCCTCGCATCGGGGATGCATCTGGCGGTCTTTTCCAGGAACGGGCAGCCTCTGGCCTCCGTCCCTGTCGTCGCGACCGGTCGGTAGGACCGAAAGCGTCGTCTTCAGCAGTCCATAGCAGGGAAAGCTCTCAGCATCGCGATCAGGAGAACCCATCATGAATGACGCAAAAGCCTTCGCCGTCCTGTTGATCCTTCTGGCCGGAGCCTCCAAGGCGGCAGCGGCAACCCCGGACACGATCAGCGGAACGATCACCGATTCGGCGACCAATTCGCCCCTCGGCGCGGTCACCGTGAGTTCCGAGGGATTCACCACCACGTCGAAGGCGGACGGGACGTTCAGTTTGGTCTTCGCCACGACGGGAGTCGTCCAAGGTGTGCAGCAGGATCAAGTGCCCATGCTGCAGTGGAACTCGGCCACGGAGTCCTTCGCGCTATCAGGGTACTCCGGGGAGATTTCGATTCGGGTCCGGGATCTCGCAGGACGGGTCCTGAACAGCTTCGATTCGCCAAGCGGTGCGGCCCCGGCGACGTTCTCGATGAGAGGTCGCCCCCAAGGGATGTATGTCGCCGAGGTGAGGTCGCCAAGCCGCGTGGACGAATACAGGATATTGAATCTCAACTCCTCCGGGAGCGCCCATTCGACCTCCACGGTGCTCGCGAGATCCTTGGCCACGGGGATGGCCCATACTTTGACCTTCACGATGGCGGGCTATACGACCCTGACGTTGACCGTGGCCTCGGGTACGCGGAACGCCATCGCTGTGAAGCTGAGCCCGGTCAAGTCCGGTGCCATCATCAGTCTGTTCGACGGGAAGACCTTGAACGGCTGGCTCCAGGTTCCCGCAGGCACGTTCACGGTGACGGACAGTTCCATCGCCATGACCGGCAAGGCGCGGGGATTCCTTTATCTGCCCACCAAGTACAGCTTCTACCGGGTGATCTTCAGCGTGAGGCAAGTGGCCGGAGTGAATCACTGGCCCACCCAGCTGTTCTTCGGGACCAGCACCACGGCGGATGCCATGGCCGGCATCCAATTCCAGCTGCCCGAAGACTACGGCTGGGATTACCGGCCCGGGAAGAACAACTCCGGTGCTGGGGTGATCTCGAGCGTCGGGAGGGTCCCCAATGTGACCAAGGGCGCCTGGGCACGGTGCGAGTTGCTGGTCAACGCGGCCACCGGCACCGCCCGCGGGGCGGCCGCGCAGCCCATCGGGACCAAGGCGATCGAAGTCTTGGATTTCAAGGACGCCACGGTCACCAAGGCCCCGAGCTATTTCGCGATCCAAAGCCACAACGCGGGCCAATACGACGAGTACAAGAACATCACGATCGAGGTGAATCCCACCGTGAACGATCTGATCACGACGAAATGAAGGCCAAAGCATGAAGAAACCACTGATCCTAGCCGGCGTTGCCGCCCTGTTCCTGCCTCTGTCGGCCCAAGCGGACATCCTCTCGGGCACGGTGATCGATTCGGAAGACAACACTCCGGTCGTTCACGCCCAGGTCGGGACGGATTCGCTCCACTACGTTCTCACCGACTCCTCCGGGAAATTCTCCTTCACCACCGGCACCACGGGGATCGCCCTGGGGCAGGCTTCGGAAGATCCTCGGATTTCCTGGGATCCCCAGCAGGCGACGTTCTTCTGGCCTGGGAATTCCGGTGAAGTCGCGATCCAGGTGCGCAACGTGCGGGGAACGGTGGTGGCCGACTTTTCCTCAGGCCCCCGATCCGGCGATTCGAAGTTGTCCTTGGGTTCGCTGCCTCCGGGGGTGTACTTCGCCACGCTTCGGCTGGATGGCAGGATGTCCGTGCGGAGGATCATGAACGTCCGGGGATTCACCGCCCCGCAGCGGTCCTCGTCGACCGCCTCCGCGAGGTTCTCCGCGGCCATGGCGACGACGTCCTTGAACTTCCAGAAGGCGACCTACTTCACCGCGACGAAAAGCTTCGCAGGCAGCCAAAGCGGGATCGTGGTCAAATTGCTCCAGGACCACGGGAGATCCCGGCATCCCTTCCTGTACGCCGGGGAGTACCAGGGGATGAAGATGGCGAACCAGAAGATGTACATCGTCCGCGGAGGGCAGATCGCCTGGACCTTCAACCTGGTGGCGGGAGGCGAGGAACTCGACGACGCTTGGCTGCTTTCGAATGGAACCATCGACTATTCCCGCAAGACCGGCGCCAGCGGCATGACCATGGCCACCCAGGCACAGACCTGGAACTTCGCCAACACCAGCGTGGACATGCACACCTGCCAGCCCCTGGGCCTGGACCGCGTCCTGCTCATGGCCAACGGAAATCCGGCGCAGGCGATCATCTACAACTTCAAGACCAAGGTCGTCGAGAAGACCATGAACCTGACCACGGGCGCCGCCGCGACGCACGGACAGTTCCGGCTGATCCGCATGACCAAGGCAGGCACCCTGCTGGTGCCCCACATGGACATGGGGAAGGTCGTGGAATACGACACGGCGACCATGAAACCCATCTGGACCTACGTCTCGGGCGGTGCTCCCTGGGGCGCCGTGCGCCTGAAGAACGGCAACACCCTGGTGAGCGGCAACAGCAGCAGCTGGGTGCGCGAGGTGAACCCGGCGGGAACCGTGGTCTGGCAGATCGGAAGGAACGACTTGCCGGGGATCACCCTGAAGACCGTCCAGCAGTGCAATCGACTCGAGAACGGCAACACGGTCATCTGCAGCTGGAACGGGGGAACCCTGGGCACCAACGACCTCGCCGTCGTGGAAGTCACGCCCGCGAAGAAGGTGGTCTGGCAATTCCCGGTGAGCTGGCTGGGACCCGCAACCTCCATCCAATTGCTCGACGAACCAGGGGTGCCGGAAATCCCGGGAGATCTCCAAAGGTGATGGAGTCGGG
>CAYXXL010000280.1:0-4445 GCA_964469025.1 uncultured Fibrobacteria bacterium | reverse complement strand
ATCCTTCTCCGACTTGTTGCGTGGCTGGTGGGAGAGGATTGACTCGAAGGCGACCTGGGCGTCCGGCAACTTCCCTTCCTTCGTGTCGATCAGCCCAAGCGTGTACTGGGCGTACATGTAGTTCGCGTCGTCCTTCGGAATGGTCTCCAAAAGCGCCCTGGACTCGGCGTCCTTCCCCTGCTCGAAGTAGGCCTGGCCCATGACGTAGTCGGCGTCGGATTTGATTTCCGAATTGCGATACTGGCTGGATATGATGTTGTAGTTCGTCTGGGCCTCGGCCCAATTCCCTTCCTTGTACGCCACGTTCAGGAGCTGGAAGTAGTACTTGGGCACGTACTGGGAAGCATCGTAGTTGGAGATGCCTGTCTGGTAGACCTTCTTGGCCACCGAGTACATCCCCATGTTTTCCAGGCTCTTGCCTTGGTAGTAGGTGGCGATGTCGGTTTTCGAGAAGGTCGGATACTTCACCACGATCCGACCGAACGCATAGGCGGACTCCAGGAAGTGGCGCTGGAGGTACATGCGCATGGCGGCCTGGAAAGCCTCTTCCGGCTCCCTGATCAGACGCCAGTAGCGCTTTGCTCCCTGGGACTCCTCGCGGGTGGGCCCGACACGTCCCGTCAGCTTGACGTTCCAAACGAGCCCGCGCTTCTCGTCGTTCCAGGAAATTCCGTCATGGGAGATGTCCAGCTCCACCTCCAGGTAGCGCAGGACCGAAAGCCTTTGGGCGTTTCCTGCGAAGGTGAGCATGGGGAAGCCTTCGCGCGTGACCTTGGCGCCGAGCGCGACGTTGGGCGAGATGTAGTACTGCACACCCCCCGCGTAGGCTTGCTGGTTCACGCCCCCGATGTCGATCACATCGTATTCGAACCGCGCCTCCAAGGACCGGTCCAATCCCAACCAGTCGATACCGAAGTTCGCATTCCGCGTGTTGTCGAAGCCGGGCTGCATGTAGGCGTTCTGGACGGTGGCGCCCAACTTCAGGAAGCCTTCCCTGCTGTTCTCGAACGGGTTGAGGAGGAGACCGAAATCGGCCGCGAAGGGATTGCTCTTGTCTCCGAAATTGTTGAAGTTCAGGACCTGGACGTTGGAGCCCAGGGTGAGCCAATGGAACACCCGGTACCCGTAACCGAGGAAGATGGCGTCCTTGCGCCAGGTCGTGCTGGTTCCGGCCGGAGTGTTTCCGTCGGTGGCATCGACCGTGGCTCCATCCACGAACATGGAGGCACCGACGGTCGAATTGTACCCGATGGGGACGACCCCGGACAGGTATTCCAATCCGGCCTGACCATCCACCGTGCTGTACATGCCCAGCATGAACTCGGTCTGGTCCGCGTCGGTGATGTTCCCCGGATTCAGGAACAGGTTGCTGTTCTGTCCGAAGTCCCCGAAATAGTCGCTCTGCTGGTAGCGCGTCTTGGTGTACTGCAGCGCCAAGGCGGAGGAGGCGATCAGGAGGGTGGAAAGGGCGGCGGTGCGTGCGGTGTTCACGTTGCGTCTCCCGGCTTACTTGGAGCTGTGGGACGAGGAGTGAGTCGAACCGGCGGATGCCGGCGGCGTGGACGGGATCGCGGTGCCGTCCCAAAGTCCGATGTTCACCCCGTCCTCGCCCGACCCCAGCAGAGGCGACGCCTTCCGACAGGAAGCGTCCAAGCTGAACGGCGAGGTCGACACGAACTGCGGATCCATCGACTTGTTGGTGCGATCCACCTTGGCATTGGAGTTGAAGGGGTAGTAGTTGTGCCAGATGTCGTTCGACTTCAGGTTGGACCGCATCTCGTCGTCGATGATGACCCCGTATTCGTGGTTGCCCACCATGATGTTGTTGCGGAGGTTCACCTGCCCGGGCCCCAGGGCGCTGACGCCCGAGTACCCGTTGCGGAGGATGACGTTGTTCTCCACCCAGACGTTCTGGGCATTGACCCCGTAGAGCAGGATCCCCGACCAGCGGTTGCCGTAGATGACGTTGTTCATGATGTGCGGCTGCGAGATGTATGCTCCGATACCCGAGCCTTGGTTGTCCATGATGATGTTGTCGTGGATCTTCGGGGTCGTGTTTTCGCACAGGATCCCGTCGATCCCGTTGCGGATCGTGAAGCCGAAGATTTCGGCCTGCGCCTCTCCAAGCACGGTCGGTCCGCTTCCGCCACCGTCGAGGATGGTCGTGTTCTTGTCTTCCCCCTCCAGGATGACCCCCTGGGTCAGCTGGACGTTTTCGTTGTAGACACCGGGCTTGACAAAGATGGTATCGCCGAACTCCACCTGAAGCAGAGCTTGTCGGATCGTTGGATATTGCGTTGGTACCACGACGGTCTTTGCGGGGGCAGTGGTGGAAGTCAAAACCACTACTCCCAGGGCGAAGCCGAGGGACACGGAGTGCTTCATGGCGATTCCTGGCTGGTAGAAAGGAAAAACGGGAGCACCGGACTTAATTGCTGTTGAACACGAATGGAAAGCGACCGCTATCCAGCGGCACCGAGGGAAAGTATGGTACTTGGAGAAGTCAGTCAAGCCGTTTTGTTGCTGCAGGCCCGGAAATTCCATCGTCGCCCGCTCCCGGTTGTTGCCCGCGGAAGCCTTGATTAGATTTCGCCACCTACGCGCCGGGGGGGGGGCAATTCTTGGAGATTGGGGTCATCGGCACCGGTTATGTGGGCCTCGTCGCCGGGGCGTGCTTCGCCGAAACGGGCAACACGGTTGTTTGCGTGGATGTCAACGAAGCCAAGGTGGCGGCGCTCAAGCGGGGGGAAGTGCCCATCTACGAGCCCGGTCTGGAGGAGATGATCCGGCGCAACGCCGCCGCGGGCCGGATCCGCTTCACCACTTCCACCACCGAAGCGGTGGTCGCCTCCCAGGTTGTTTTCATCGCCGTGGGGACCCCGCAAGGGGAGGACGGCTCCGCCGACCTGTCCTACGTACTGGCGGCGGCACGCGAAATCGGTCTGGCCATGGACGGCCCCAAGATCGTGGTCGACAAGTCCACGGTACCCGTCGGCACCGCCGAGCGCGTCGCCAAAGCCATACGGGAGGTCAGTCCGCATTCCGTTTCCGTGGTCTCGAACCCCGAGTTCCTCAAGGAAGGCAATGCCATCGAAGACTTCCTCAAACCGGACCGGGTCGTCATCGGGGTCGACGATCCCGGATCGCGACAGGTCATGGAGGATCTGTACGCCCCCTTCGTGCGGACGGGAAAGCCCATCCTTTACATGGATCCGCGTTCCGCGGAACTCGCCAAGTACGCGGCCAACGCCTTCCTGGCCACCAAGATTTCGTTCATGAACGAAATCGCCAACCTTTGCGAAGCGGTGGGGGCCGACGTCGGGCGAGTCCGCGAAGCCATGGGAACGGATTCCCGGATCGGAGCCCACTTCCTCTTTCCCGGCCCCGGCTATGGTGGCTCATGCTTTCCCAAGGACGTGTCGGCCCTGGGAAAGATCGCCGGCGATGCGGGTTTCGATTTCCGGATCCTCCGCTCGGTGCGGGAGGTCAACGATCGCCAGAAGCGGGTCTTGCTGAGCAAGGTGGCCTCGGAGTATGGCACAGACCTCCGGGGGAGGACGATCGCGATCTGGGGACTCTCGTTCAAGCCCAAGACGGACGACATGCGGGAGGCCCCGAGCTTGACGGTCATACGGGAACTTCTCGAGCAGGGCGCTCGCGTCGTCGCCCACGATCCGGAGGCCATGCACGAGGCCAAACGGATCTTCGGGGACCGGATATCGCTGGTGGAAAGCCCTTACGAAGCCTGCACCGGAGCCGATGCGCTGCTGATCCTGACGGAGTGGAGCACCTACCAGAGGCCCAACTTCGAAACCATCCGGAGATTGCTCAAATCTCCCCTTGTGATCGATGGACGCAACATCTACAACCCCGACCGCATGTGCGCCGCGGGATTTGTCTACCACTCCATCGGTCGTGCCACCGCACGCCCCTGAACGCGAAGCCCGGAACCAACCCGCCCCGGGGTGTGGGGATCACTCGCCCAGCATCTCCTTCTGGCGCTTGCGACCTTGGATGGCCTCGCGCAGATCCTGGGCACTGGACTTGACGTCCTGCAGAAGCTTGCGGGCACGAGTACCCGCCACCGCGTTGCCCTTGATCTCGAACTTCTCGTATTCCACGCGAAGTTGATCGAGAAGGGACTTGAGCTCGTCGATCTTCTCAAGACTCATCGGATGCTCCATGGACCGGAAACGACTGGCTGAGTAGGACTCGAACCTACGACCGGGCGGTTAACAGCCGCCTGCTCTACCAACTGAGCTATCAGCCAAGAGGAACCGTGAAAGGTAATCCCTGGCAGCCCCACGGCAAGGGCTCCTCAGCCCGAATTGGAGTCGCCGCGATCGAGCAGCTGGATCCTGGAATGGACCAGGATCCGCTCGGGGCAGGCGAGTCCCACCGCCACGGCATATCGGGGGTCGAACACCCATCTTCCCGCCGCGTTC
>CAYXXL010000279.1:0-4495 GCA_964469025.1 uncultured Fibrobacteria bacterium | reverse complement strand
CGCAGCGTTCGCCGCGAAGGGAACCCAACGACCGTTGCCTTCCTGCTTGAGGGGGTACGGCTTGGGGAAGTCGACGATCTTGAGCGTGGCGACCGGTTTTCCGTCCGACGTGATCTGTCCATCGGGGCCGATCACGGTCTTCCCTGCCGGCAGGTGGATGGGTTGGCCCGATTGGTCCAGGACAGGGGCCCCGGTTCCATCCACGAGATTTCCCTGGTCGGTCGTTTTCAGGCTCGCGGTGCGCAGGTAGCGATCGCCTTCCGGCGTGGAGATGGTCAGGAAACCGTCCCCGCGCAAGGCCAGATCCAGGGGGTTTCCCGTTTGGACCAGAGGTCCGTTCGACCAGTCCACGTGCACTTCGTCGGCGCTCTGAAGTTCCCGCTGGCGCATGTAGTCGTCCACGTCCCGGCCTGTTTCCACGGTGTCGCGCGAGACGAGTCGCGAGATCTTGAAACCTGGTGTTTGGGCATTGGCCATGTTGTTGGCCGTGATTTCCTGCTGGCGAAGGCCCAGCATCATGGCGTTGCCCGAAGTGTAGAGCCCGTTGACCATCGCGACGAATTCCATGCGATGCCCATGCCAAGCAATTCAGGGTTCCCTGGAGGCCAGGAGGATGGGTTCAGGCGGAGACCCTTGCCCATCCATTCGTGCCGGGCTGGGGGGAATTCACTGCCCTCCTACTAGCAGCCACCTCCGATCTTGCAGGGCGGTTCGGTAGAATTGGGCGGGGCCGGCGAGTGCGACACGGTGTTCTGCAAAGTCGATTGGCTGGCGTTGTCCTCCAGCGGTCCCTGGACGCCTTGGAAAGGATCTTCGGCAGGGGTCTCCTTCTCCTGCGGTCCGGAGAGGAGTTTCGGGGCACCCACCAGGCCATCTGGGGAAATGGACGTCTGTTGGCCGCGCGACACCCTGACTTCTCCCGATTTCTTGGAGCCGGTGACCCCGACCACCCCGTCGTAGACATCCACCTCCCCGGAGGAATCCGCGTGGACGATGGACTCGAAGATGGTGCCGTGAACCCCGGCGATGGCGTTGGGCAAGCGGACTTCGAATCCCACCAGCGGCCCCGCCCATTTGCGGACCTTGGTCCAGAGCCGGCCCATTTCCAGGGAGACCTGGGTCCCCGCATGGCCTTGGTGGATCTTGCCTGTGTCCTGGATCGAGACGAGCGCCAGTTGGCTGTTCTCCCGAAGGCGCAGGACGCTCTGGTTGTCGATGATCAATTCCGCGACCCCGCCGGTTCCGGTGCGGATCCGGTCTCCCACGGAAAGGAACTGGTTCGCGGCCAGGGGCCGCGACGTCCCGTCGGCGAGCAGGATCTCCACTTGGCCCATCGTGCGCGTCACCACCGCGGTGCGGGAGGCCGAGGCGATCTGCTGGGCCGGGGACAGTGCGCGCTGGTCCAGGCTGCGGCGCAGGCGCAGATTTTGGCCTTCGACCAGAAGATCTGGTTTCACGCCGGGATTGTCTTCCACCACCTTGGCCGCGATCGAGGGGGTCCAGGCCCCCAGTTGGCGAAGTCCGATCCAGCTCAGGGTCTGGCCCTTGGACACGGACACCTTGTAGAACAAGGAATCCGGTTCGGGCGCGGTGGCCCTGGCCGCTTCGCCGGAAAGTGTTTTGCCGGGCTTGTGGGAGGACTTCGTGGGAGCGGCGACGGCCAAAAGGCCGGTCATGTGGATTCCGACGAGGATCCCCACTACGGCCAAAAGGCCGATCGCGAGGATCGTCTCTAGCATATGAGGGGATTATAGGTCCCAGCAAGGGAGCGCGCAAGGAAGAATGGAAGAGTTTCCGGTGGGGCGAATGCGGGGAGTACGCTTTCGTCCTGGAAGGGCTTGCCTTTTTGGTGTTACCGGTATATGTTACCGGTAACATGATTCCGGGGAAAAGCAGAGCCACGGGAGCTGAGATCCAAAAATCGTTCCGCCATCGCATGGCGGCGCAGGGTCTGGTGCGCAAGGATGCTTGGATTCTTTCGGAACATGCGCTGGTACTTTTCGCGGTGACCAAGGCGCTGCAAAAATCCGGAACCCGCATCCTCATCCAAGAAGGACCCACGACCATGGCGCAGAAAATCGAGAACGCGCAATCCCTTCGCGACCACCTTGCCACCCAGTTCGCGGGCAAGCCGGTGGAGGTGACCCTGATCCAAGGCGTCGACCCGGTGATCCAGCTCAAACTGGGCGACCACGGCGACCTCGTCGTCACCGTGGCCATCGCGGGCGATGTGGTCGTCGCCCAGGCCCTGCTCTGGCCCGAAAGCCAGGTGCGGGACACCGCCGTCTTCAATCGGCAGGTGATGCTTTCCGAGAAGCTGTTCGGTCTCGCCAACATCTCGCTGGACCGCGGACCCGACGGCGAGATCCACTACGTGGCCTACGGCGCACTGCGCGCCCAGTCCACACCCGAGGACATCGCCTACGAGATCGAAGCGCTGGCGCACAGCGTCCTGGACATCGCCGAAACCTTCCGTCCCCATCTCAAGGCCTGAGGAGACACACCATGGGAATCCTGAACAAGCTGTTCACCGCCGTCAAGGGCCACGCCTCCGAAGCGGGCGAAGCCATCGTGGACGCCAACGCCCTCACCATCCTGGACCAGGAGATCCGCGACGCGGACTCCGAGATGCGCAAGTCGCGGGACAACCTCGCCTCGGTCATGGCGAAGCGCCAGGTGACCGCCGACAAGCTCGCCGGCAAGAAGTCCAAGAACACGGAGTACGCGGGCTACGTCCAAGCGGCCTTGGCGAAGAACGACGAAGCCCTGGCCACGGAGGTGGCGGGGAAGATCGCGGAACTCGAGGGGGAGATCGCGACGGACGAAGGCCTGGTGAAGGAATACGACGACTCCATCGAGAGCCTGCGCAAATCCATCACGGAGGCCGAAGACCGCATCAAGCGCATGAAGGTGAAGGTGGACGTGGTCAAGGCGCGCGAACACGTGATCCGGGCCTCGCAGGCGGCGTCCCAGGCCAACACCGGAGCCAACTCCAAGGTCGGGTCGGCCTTGGAAAGCCTGGACCGGCTGCAGTCCAGGCAGGCCGAGCAGCAGGCCAAGATCAACGCCGCCAACCAACTGGCCCAGGAAGGCACCGACGCGAGCCTGGAGGAGAAGCTGCGCGCGGCGGGCCTGGCACCCGGTGGCGCAAGCGCCCAGGACGTTTTGGCGCGTTTCCGCAAGCCCGCGGCCTGACGGGGATGTTCGGCAATCTTTTCGGCAAGAAGGACGAATCTCCCGAGACCCGGCATCCGGGGCTCCCGGCTCCGCTGCAGTTGAGGATCGGGGCGGCGGTGCGCCTGGATTCGATCCTTTCCAAGGTGCTCGGGGACGGGCGCTACGTGCTGGAGTTGCCGGAATCCGGCAAGTTCCTGACCGTTGAGAGCCAGGGCGAGGTGGATCTGGGCGAGGGCGTCAAGCTCCACCGGTTCTACCTGGACGACGACTGGTGGCTGCAGGTGAAGGCTTCCGGCGCAGTCCTGACGGATTCCGACGCGGGGATCGACGAGATCCACCTGTTCGGGTTCGGCGACGTGCTGACCCCTTCCAGCCAGGCGCAGTTCGAGGAGATGGCTTCGCTCGTCGGCCGTCCCACCTACGCCTACGCCGACAAGTCCTACGACCGCCTGTGGGGCGCGGGGCCGGGGCTCGCGACCACCGCGGATTTCCAGGAGCGCGTGTACCCTTCCGCCGAAGCATCGTACGGCGTGCGCCACCAGGACATGCTGCACAGCCGCGCCATCGCCGGCTCCGAACGGCCCGAGTTCCTGCTGGTGTCGGTGGAGACCGACGACAAGGGCGAGGTGTCGGTGGTCCACAGCGTGGGCATCGCGCTGAACGCCGCGGACATCGAGATTACCTAATGTGTGCCATACCCCCCCCCGGTAGGGACGCAAGATTTTGCGTCCCTACGGGTAAAGGGGGTATGGTGGCAACCCAACACACGGAGAATCCATGAACCCCATCCTGCACCTCCTCGCCCCGTTGCCGAATTTCCTGGCCTACCTGGGAACCGCCCTTGGCCTCACCGTCCTCTTTTCCATCCTCTATACCGCGGTGACCCCGCAGGCGGAATGGAAGCTGCTGCGGGAGGGGAACATCTCCGCGTCCCTGGCCTTCGGCGGTGCGCTCCTGGGCTTCGTGATCCCCCTCGCCTCGGCCATCGCCCATTCGGTGTCGCTTCTGGACACCTTGCTCTGGGGGCTCGTGGCCCTGGTGGTGCAGCTCGTGGCCTTCTTCGGCGTCTGGCTGATCCTGCCCAAGCTGCCTCGGCAGATCGAGGAGGACCACCGCGGGGTGGCCACCATCGCCGCCGTCTTCTTCCTTTCGGTGGGCCTGCTGAACGCCGCCTGCCTAGTGTGGTGATCCCGTGAAGAGGTCGCGCCAACTCCGCCTTTCGCTCCTTGGAATCGCCCCGCTGGTCCTGTCCGCGTGCAACAGCGAAGAAGATCTGACCTACCAGTCCCTGGACGACTGCCTCAAGGACACCTTGGTC
>CAYXXL010000278.1:0-4538 GCA_964469025.1 uncultured Fibrobacteria bacterium | reverse complement strand
GAAAGCTGCCCGTCTAAAGACGGGGGTTTTAACCTTGGACAGAAACAATAAAAATTTCAGACTGGGATCGTGACTATTCTAAATCCTATGTTGGTTTTGCTACGAAAGGCAAACAATTTAAGGTGAAAAGCGGTGTCCTGAGCCATGTAATAAAACAACAAGACTTCCAATACTAAGCAAACATTCATTATGCAACGAACCCGTATTTTGCAGCCGACCAAAATATATCAGATTTCAGAAACTCAACAAATGGAACAAATGAAAGAATGGCGTCAAAATTTTCCACAATGCCCTTCCACTATGACGTCGCCTCGTTGTTGTGCCTGTCGGCGGGCACTTCAAAGGGAAACGGTTGTGGGCACTTATCGGGAAACACCCGAACGGGGAGAAATTGATGGAATAATAGCGGCAATTAGCGAAGAACTTAGCAAAGAACAAGCATTGTGCCTAACACGCGAATTCCATGTTGACGCGCTACGCGCGCAACATGAATATCGGGCGTCATGGAGAGCCACCCGCCGCAGCGAGGCAAAGCCGAGCGCCCGGCGCAAACCGAGTACCGACCCAACCCGGCAAGGGGTCCAGGGGGTCGAAGCTATTCGGAGTGCGTCCCATGTGGCCATCGGCCCTTGCGGGCCGATGGAGGAAGTCGGAAGGGACGTCCGGAGAGCCTGAGACCCCCGGTGCGCGGGAGTCCAGAGGGTCCGCGCACTCGGATCCTCTGGCCGCCGGGTTCACAGGGGCCGCGGCTGGCCCCTGTGCTTCGGCCGCACCGCAGGTGCAGGGAAGAAGGATGCCGCGCCGCCAGGCGCAAAAAAGAACCTACCGTCGGGAGACCCACCCCCGCGCCGCGTCCAACGCCGCCAGGCCCTGCAATTCCTTGCGCAGCCCCTTGTCCTTCTTCTTCGTCCCCTTCGGAAAGACAGGTTCCGGCAACAGGCCGAAATTGATGTTCATGGGCTGGAAGACGGGCGCGTCCGCAGGCCGAGGCGTGGTCAAAAACCGCACCAGCGAACCCAACGCGGTCGCCTCCGGCAAGGGATCGCCTTCGCCTCCGGAAATCCGTGCGTGCAGTTGGCGGGCGGCGTACCAGCCCGTGGCCAGGGCCTCCGTATAACCTTCGGCACCGGTGATCTGGCCCGCCAGGAAGACGCGCGGCGCGGCGCGCAGGGAGAAGTCCGGCGAAAGCACCGACGGACTCTCCACGAAGGAGTTGCGGTGCATGGACCCCAGGCGGACGAATTCCGCCTTCGCGAGCGCAGGGATCAAGGAGAAGAGGCGCTTTTGTTCGCCCCATTTGAGGCGGGTCTGGCAACCCACCAGGTTGTAGAGCGTGGCCTCGCGGTTCTCGGCGCGCAACTGGAGCACCGCCCAGGGCCAGCGGCCGGTCTTGGGGTCGTCCAGGCCAACCGGGCGCAGCGGGCCGTGACGCAGGGTCTCGGGGCCGCGGCGGGCCATCTCCTCCAGGGGCAGGCAGCCCTCGAACAGCTCCTTGGGCTCGAAGGGCTTGGGCTCCACCGAATCGGCCTCGGCCAAGCCCTGCACGAAGGCGTCGTACACGGTCCGGTCCAGGGGACAGTTGACGAAATCCGTCCCATCTCCCTTGCCCCAACGGTTGGCCTTCCAGCAATGTTCCCAATCCAGGCTGTCCGCGGAAACGATGGGGGCGATGGCGTCGAAGAACGAGAGTCGTGCCCCACCCACCAGATCGCGCAAGGCCGTGGCAAGTGCATCCGAAGCCAATGGTCCTGGTGCAAGCACCGTCCACCTCTCGGGATCGATGCTTGTCACCTCTTCCCGAACCAACTGGATCCGAGGTTCGGCAAGGATCGCTTCCTCCACCGCGCGGGAAAAGGCCTCGCGATCCACGGAAAGGGATTCCCCCGCCGGGACCCGTGCCGAAAACGCCAAGGGCAGCAGCGCCGACCCGAAGATCCCCAGCTCCTCCTTGGCCAACCCATGCGCCGACCCCAATCCAAGCCCCTTGAGGCTGTTGGAGCAAACGAGTTCCGCCAAGTTCTCCGTCTGGTGCGCCGGCGTTTTCCGCCCAGGCCGCATCTCGCGCAGCTCCACGAGGTGGCCCAGGCGCGCAAGTGTGAGTGCGGCCTCGCAGCCCGCCAACCCACCGCCCACGACAAGGATCGTTGTATCGGACATGTGGAGGGGGGAAGTAGAAATCGGGGCAACGCAAGAGGTTTACCTTTGGCTTGTACTACCGGGAAGTGTCCCGAAGGAGTCCTGGATGACCGAAGATCTCACATGCCGGAATTTTCCAAGTCTTTCTTCAGCTCCAGAAACGTATCCCACGGAGGTTTTCGGATGATCGGATATGCGGAGATCTCCAACTACCGAGTCATCGGGAAGAAAATTCAGGCGAACCTTGGTGCATTGACTCTTGTCGTTGGACCAAATGGCTGCGGAAAATCAACGTTCCTCAGCGTCTTCAAAACCATGCTCAACCCGGAAACCGGAACGCTTCCCAAATTTCCGGAGAGCACCGAAGTCAAACTGCAGGGGGTTGGAGCAAGCGGAGCAATCGCGCAGATATTGAAGCCAGCCGGAGAGAGTCGCGCTTTACCGGAAGTGTTCGACAAACACCAAAATGGTTTCCGTCCTGATGTGGATACTTCTGATTGGCCCGAAGAGACCTTGCACTTGCGCTTTGAAATGTCGCAATTGAGGATGTCAACCTCTCCAGGCACCTCGGCGACGTCCTTCGAACCGGATGGCTCCAACCTGAGCCGGATCATTGCGGAGTATCGACTTTCGAACCAGAAGGTCTTGGATGGAATTTGCAGGCAGCTCGAACAAGTCGTGCCGGCGGTTCGAGATGTGAAGGCTCGCCTGGATACCAAACAACACGTCAATCAATTCGAACTCCTATTCGATACCAAGGCAAAATCTGACATCGAAGCCAAGTTCATGAGCGACGGAACGTTGTTCGCGCTGGGATTGATCACGGCCTTGCATTTTGTCGAGGGAAAACGCGCCTTGCTCCTGATCGACGATATCGACCAGGGTTTGCATCCGCTCGCACAGCGGGAACTCATTGAAATGTTGAGAAAAATTCAGAATGGAAATCCGGGTCTCCAAATCATCGCGACTACCCATTCGCCCTACCTCGTGGCTTGCGTCAAACCTGATGAAGTCCTCTGCATGCATCTTGGCGAGGACGGTTTCTCCCGGATGGCCCCGCTGACGGCCCATCCCGAGTTCGACCGTTGGAAAGCGGAGATGAATCCCGGAGAATTCTGGAGCCTCTTCGGAGATGAATGGGTCCTGCAAGCTGCGGAGCCCTGATGGCCATCGTGCTCGTCTGCGAGGGCCCGAGCGACGCTCGACATCTTCCGGCGATGATCACCGCCCAGCTTGGTACGGAGTGCTCTTTCCAAGGATTGGATCCGGATTCGCCATTCCTCCCTGTCTCGAAACTGAACGATGAACACAGAAAACGCTTCCCAAGGCGTTTCGGGGGGATCCTCCCTCGCGGAAATCTTGCCGGTGGGACGGCTTCCCCATACGAAATCCTGGGTCGCAAGGCTCTCCAGATCCTCAAGTCCCTCTTCGAGACGGATCCTGCAAAGGGGTTCGTGATCGTATGCGACGAAGATGGTCGAGGTGCTGAGAGGTTGCTGGGTTTGCAGCAGGCCAGGGATCGATCGGGGTTGAACCCGCGTGTCGCCATCGGCGTGGCCTGTCCCGAAATCGAGGCCTGGGTACTTGCCGGCTTCGAGGCGAAAAACGAAGCGGAGACCAGCCGCGTCGCGGCGGAAACCAAACGGTTGCAGTTGGACCCCACTCGAAACCCGCACCAACTGAAAGGTCCAAACGGATCCGACCGAGACATCAAGCGCGTTTTGGACGCCTTGACCTGCGGCGACCACGCACGCCAAGCGGAGGCCGCATCCAACCTGACCAGAATCCGTCTTCACGGAAGGGAAACGGGAGCGGTGGAATTCCTCTCCGAGTGCCAGGAGCGCCTGGCCCCGTTGTTCGGCTCGCATCCAGCCTGAAAAGACAGTATTACAACACCCGCCGTCATGGCGCATCGCCGTGCAGGCGGGCGCGCTGACCTCGAAGGACCGTCAACCTTCCCGCGTGAACCGCTCCGGTGGTTGGGGTGTGGGGGGCGGAAGCCCTCCACGAAGGCGCGGGGTCCAGGGGAGAAGGCCTTGGTTCTCCCCTGGCGGGGTACAGGGCCGCGGAGGTCCTGTAGATCGGTCGCACCGCGGGTGCAAAAAAGAGAAGGCCGCGCCGCCAGGCGCCAAAAAGACCCAGCGTCAGCCGAGCTTCGCCCGAAACTCCTCGTACCCGAACTCCTTGTGCAGATCCAGCCGACCATCCTCCGTCCAAGTCGCGATGGAAGGATGCCGCACGCCGTTGAAGAAGGAGGTCTTCACCATAGTGTAATGGATCATGTCCAGGATCACGATCCTGTCGCCGGGCTTCAGCGGCACGTTGAAGCTGTAGTCGCCCAAAACATCTCCCGCCAGGCAGGTTCCGCCGCCCAACCGGAACAAATGCGGCTTTTCGCCGGG
>CAYXXL010000277.1:0-4570 GCA_964469025.1 uncultured Fibrobacteria bacterium | reverse complement strand
GTCTGGATGGAATCCTCCTCGGAACGCCAGCGCATGGTGAACGCGCGCAAGGCCTACCCGGTGGACACGGGATTGATCCCGGTGTTCGACCGCACCGGCAGGAGCGGTCGCGGTCACGCGCTGGAGACGGCGGTGCTGGTCGAGTTGGAGCGTCGACGCCGCGAGGTCACCTGGGTGCGCACCCCGAGCGGCTTCGAGGTCGATTTCCTGGCGCGTTCACCGGACGGCGGGACGGAACTTGTCCAGGTCTGCGCCGACGCCAGCGACCCCGACACGGCCAAGCGCGAACTGAGGGCGCTGGAAGACGCCGCAGGATCTTTCCCGGAGGCCAGGAAGCTACTGCTGGTGCTCACGCGAGACGGCATGCCCTCGGCGGCGGCGAATGGCGTGGAGGTCCGCAGCGCGTGGGAGTGGATGCTGGGAGGAGATTAGCGTCCATTCTCGTATTCGAGCTGCGCCCCGCTGATTTACAGGATCCTGTACCGTCCCAAAGTGGTGTCGACCATCTGAATGGGGATGATGACATCGCCGACCCCGTCCGGACAACGCATGTCGCTTCCTTCGACCGAGCGGAGACCGGATCGGGACCATCGATCCCCGGCGAATGCCGGCGTTGGCGGGGCCGGGCCTCGTTCCTTGCATTCCTCCCGCCATGGCCACACCGCTCTCCATCTCCCATGGGTTTCCGTTCGCTGGACTGCTTTTCTCTATGGCCGCGATCCTGCAATTGGCACCACGCTTCTGGCAGCGGCGGCGTGGCTGGGTTGTGGCCTTCCGACGGCTGTCATTTTCGCTCCCCTGCGTCGCGGGGCCCGGATTCCCTCTCTTCCTCGGATTTCTCCACGGGGTGGATTTCCTCCGGCCGCTCTCCCACTCGCCGGCCCCCGCTGGACATCGCGACCGTCCCTCCTCCGGCGGGGATCGCCAACCTGGCGACCATCGTCTGCCTCATGAACCCGACAGAAGCATTTACAATGGCGGCAAATGTCATTAAAAGTAAGTTCTTAGCTTGCCATTGTCCTTTTCCTTCACATTGTCGGGTTGGCCCGACATGCGCTTTGTTTGAAACCATTCATGCACGCTTCCCTCTCGATCGCCTATGTGCTCCCTTTCGTCGGGCTGCTTCTGTCCATGGCCATCTTGCCTTTGAGCGCCCCGAAGCTTTGGACGCACAAGCAGGCGTGGGTGGTCGCGTTCTGGGCTCTGGCCTTCGCGATCCCCTACGCAGCCGGGTATGGTGTCCTTTCCGCCGTCCACCTGCACCTCGACACGTTGTTGCACGACTACCTCCCCTTTTTGATCCTCGTCTCCACGCTGTTCGTCGCGGCGGGAGGCATCTACCTGACCGGAGGCGAGCCGGGCAACCCCGTCGGCAACGTGCTGCTTTTGGGCATGGGGACCATCCTTGCGAGCCTCGTGGGAACCACAGGCGCATCCATGGTGATGATCCGGCCGGTGCTTCGATCCATCTCCAACCGGACCCACCAAGTCCACACCGTGATCTTCTTCATCTTCCTTGTCTCCAACATCGGGGGTAGCCTGACGCCCATCGGCGATCCGCCTCTGTTCCTGGGGTTCCTGCACGGGGTGGACTTCTTCTGGCCCCTCGCCCACAACGCCGGTCCCATGGCCTTCGCCAGCGTGATCCTCCTGGGGCTGTACTTCGCTCTGGACACACGCCACTGGAACAGCGAGCGCAAAAGCCACCATGTGGACCTGCAGCGACTTCCCTTGGACGTGCGCGGCATGGGGAACGCGCTGGTCCTGTTGGGGATCGTGGCGACGGTCGTGGGAACAGGCTTGCTCGCCAAGGTCTGGTCGGGATTCAGCATCCGCATCCCCGGACAGGAACCCATCGTGATCGGGTACGCGGACCTTCTCCGCGATGTTCTGCTGCTTGGTTGGGCCTGGGCATCCATTCGCACCACTCCGCACGGCGTACGCGAAGCCAACGAATTCTCCTGGGGTCCGGTGAAGGAGGTCGCGCTGCTGTTCGCGGGGATATTCGTGACCTTGATCCCGTTGGTCCAGATCCTGCACGCGGGCCGAGACGGCTCCCTGGGATGGCTGGTGGAGGCCGTCCACACGCCCGTGCGCTATTTCTGGGCTTCCGGGGTGCTCTCCTCCTTCCTGGACAACGCGCCGACCTATCTCCTCTTCTTCAACGTGGGCGGGGGCGACGCCACCCGGCTGATGTCCGAGGCCGCAACCTTGGCCGCGATCTCCTGCGGTTCGGTGTTCATGGGCGCGAATTCCTACATCGGTAACGCGCCCAACATGCTGGTCAAGGCGGTCGCCGAGGAGAACGGGGTCAAGATGCCCAGCTTCCTCGGCTACATGGCCTGGTCGGTGTGCGTGCTCGTGCCGCTCTTCATCCTGGTCGGAATCATCTTCTTCTGAGGTCCTTGCAATGCCCAGCCACCTCCCCATCATCATCCTCGGTGCCGCGATGGTCGCGACCCGCGCGGTGCGCCAGCGCGTACTCCGCAGCACGATCCACGCCCTTTCGCGCGGCGAGAAGCCGGGCACGTTCGGGGTGGCATCCATCGAAGTCGCCGGCAAGCCGGAGAATCTTCCGGTCAAGGTGCCGAGCTTGAAGACCGCATTCACCATCGCCCCGCTCCTGATCCGGCTCGAAGCCACGGACAAGGGTTCCGGGAAAATTCCCGTGTTCGAACTCACCACGGGCTGGCGCCGCGTTCGCTGGCTCCTCTCCGCCAAGGCCAAGGGTCCCCGGATGGATCTCACCATCGTCCCGTCTCCCGCGGGCCTGTTCAACCTGGCCACCGTGCTCTTGCTGGAAGGCGCGATCACCTGGGTCTTCCATCCGGGGTGGATCTTCGCCATCGCCATGGCGGCCTTGCTGGGCGTCGACGCCTGGACGCGCATGCGCATCCCCGCGGAGTCCGTGAAGGCCGAGTTGGAGAAGATGCTGGCCGTGGAGGGCTGAGGTCCGCCATGTCCCTCGCGACCACGCCATCGGAAAAAATGCTTGCGGTCCCGGGACTCCTGGCGAGGCCGAAGACACACGACCCCAGCCATCCCGCCGAAGGCGGGCAGGTGGGCGCCCAGATTTTGACGTCCCCTGGACCGCCGGAGGCCCTGCGTCAATAGACGCGCACCGGCAGGATCACGAACGGGATCCCCTGGTTGTAGAACTTCCGCTGCAGCGAGAACACGATGTTGTTGTGCAGAAAGCGCGTGAACAGGGAGTCCTCCGGGAACACGAGCTGTCCGCCGAAGAACGTGCTGTCGGGGAACTTCTTCAGGATCTGGGGCGCCAGGGCCAAGGTCTGCGAGACCACTTCGGTGCCCACGGAGGTCCGCGCTTCGGCGTAGGCCCCGTGGCGGTGCATGAACTGGACGTACTTGTCGGCCTCCTCCTTCACGTGCTCCTGGAGGGCTTCCAGTTCCTCGACCCCCTTGAAGTTTCCCGCGTCCACCACGCCCACGTGCACGAAGACCCAATTCTGGTACACGCCGGAGAACATCCTCTGGATGTTCAGCAGGGTGTGCATGCCGAGCCCGGTGTAGCCGTTCACCAGGAGGACTGCTGTCTTCCCCTTGGCGTCGAAGGCGACGGAGGTCGCCGGGCCTCCCGGCACGGGAAGCTCGGAAACGCGCACCAACTGGTCCAGGCGTTTGAGCAGGACCTTGGTCTGCCGGTAGTGCCGCTTCACCCAGAGGGAGGCCAGGATCAGCGCGCCGGTCACCAGCAGGGTGACCCAGCCGCCCTGGCCGAACTTGAAGACCACCACGAAGACCAGGATGAACACCGTGAGGAACAGGCCGATGGCCACGGTGGCCAATTTCCGTCTCCAATGCGCTTCGCGCTCCCGCACCTGCCACCAGTGCTTCACCATTCCCAGCATGGACAGAGAGAAGGTGATGAAGACGTTGATGGAGTAGAGGACCACCAGCACGCCCACCGAACCGTGGGTGAGGAAGATGGTCCCCAGCGCCAGGAGGCTCATGACCAGGATGCCGTTCTGGCTCACCAGGCGGTCGGAGAGGACCGCGAAGCGCGACGGCAGCCAGCGGTCCAGCGCCATGTTGGAGATCACGCGCGGCCCCCCGATGAACCCCGCCTGGGCGGCGATGAACAGGATGGCGGCTTCGGAGAACAGGGTGATCCAGACGAAGGCCTTTCCGCCCGTCCCCCAGCTTCCGGTCAGCGCTTCGAAGAGGGTGGCGTTGAGGGTCTTCCCCGGCACGCTCTCGATCCCGAACAGCAGATAGGCCACGAACAGGCCCATCGCCGTCAGCGCCAGCGACCAGGCCATGTAGCGCATGGTCCGCTTGCCGTTGTGCACCCGCGGTTCGCGCAGGATGTTCAGGCCGTTGGACACCGCCTCGATGCCCGTGTAGGTTCCGGCGCCCATGGAATAGGCCTTCATGATCAGGAAGAAGGTCCCGAACATTCCCAGTTCCCGGCGCGACTGGGAGAGGTCGTGCAGGGTGCCGGTCGCCAGGGTCGACGCCTGGGCCGCGTGGCTCGCCAGCGCCCAGACGATCCCGAACGCGTGGGTGAACACGAAGACCAGGAAGATGGGCACCATGGGTCCGATGG
>CAYXXL010000276.1:0-4578 GCA_964469025.1 uncultured Fibrobacteria bacterium | reverse complement strand
GGCGGCGTTCACCTTCGTGGCGGTCGCGAATTGCTGGGTCATGCCGAACGCCTTGAGCCCATGCGGCTTGTCCCATAGGAACATCTCGAGCACGAGGATGTAGAGGTGCAGGATTCCTGTGGCGACGACGACGAAGTTTGTCAGAATCTGCATCCGGTGCTTTCGCGGTTGTCGACGAGCGGTTGAAAGGGAAGCAGGTGGGAGCGGTTCGAACGGCAGCCCCCCCCCTGGTGCAGGAAAAGTTAGCCCTCGTAGCCGTGCGGAACCGTCTGGGCCTGGGGACCCAGACTGCGGCCAAGAAACGCGCGGATCGCCTGTTAAAGCGTTGTAGGAGCATTGTCAACGCTTTCCGGTTGCTTCGACGGGATTCGGAGCCCGTTTCACGCCAGAAACCCCTATGTTCCATTAACAGGGCAGGTTATGGGCGAATCTTCCAGCTGGTACTGGACCGAATGGGGGTATTTGCGATGATCTCACGTTCCGACACTTGGAGCGCTGTGGCATTGAGCACTGTGGCGATTCCTGCTGCCTTGGTCGCCAAAGGGTGGGCTTCGCTGGTGTCTTCCTATGAAGCTCCAGGGGATATCCCCAAGGGATCCGGTCCTGTCCCGAACAACGACCCCGGGTCCGCTTCTCCCCAACTCGACCCTCCCGAATAGCTTCCGGTCCCCCCCCGCAACCGAGTGGCGCGGGTTCTTGGCACGCCCGGCTAGTCGCAGACGCGGATCTTCCGGATGGTCTCCAGGGCGATCTCGCGATCTTCCCGTCCGGCGGTGGAACGGACTTCCAAGGTGACCGGCTCCCTCCGCTTGTCGATGCGGAGCACACGAAGGCGCATGGGTTTCTGGGAACCACCCTTGAGGACCACTTCCACCTCGGTGTCGGTCAGGGTGGCGTATTCCGCCACTCGCATCAGGTCCTGGAAGGGAAGCTCCTTCAGACCTTCTCCGTATTTGGAGTTCGACGAGATGGCTCCGCGCCGCGGCTCGTCGGCGGGCAGTTCCATCAGCCATTCCATGTTGGCGGCCAAGGGGAAATCCGGAGAATACGGGGAAGTCCAGGCAAGCGAGACCAGATCCGGAGAGGGCGGGTCCGGTGGGTCGAAGCCCAGTCCCTGGAGCACCCGGCGCAGCTCGGTCTCGCGTGCGGGGTCCACGACGAACCCCCAGCCCGGGATGGATTCCCGGACAAGCGCCGCCACCGCGGGCAGGGCGGCCAATTCCATCTGGCGCGCGGGCTCCCGCACCCGCAAAGCGCGCAGGCTCTCGAACTGGCAGGTGCGTCGGGCTTCCAACCACTCCTGCACGACGCGTCGCACCGACGGCGGCGGCTCGATCACCTCCAGAAGCAGCGGCAGCTCCTCCCCCAGGATCGGATGTGCCGCGGCTTCCAGGACCGGCTCCCTTGCCAACCGGTAGCGACTCACCAAGCCCACCGATTCCCGGATGGAAACCGCTTCCAGCCAGCGACGGATGGGTGGCGGCGACATGGGTGCCAGGTAAACGAGGAGATCCGCCGTGGCCGTGGCGGACTTGTCGGGCAGGGGAAGGTCCGCTCCTGGCGGTCCGATCTGCGCGATGCTGCCGGAATCCGTCCGGGCATCCAGAAGCCCCAGGGCGATGGCCTGCCGGAGTCCGGTGGGGAGCGAGAGCCACTTCACCGGAGCGTCCTTGGGCGGTTCGGCGTCCTGCCTCCATCCCCACACCGTCCTGGCGTCCATGCCGGACAGGTGCCGGCTGGACACGTGTTCCCACCACGAACGGCTTTCCCCGAAGGCGCGCTGCAACCACCACTGGCGCAACTGGTCGGCCAGGTCGCGCGGGGACGCCAAGGACAGGAGCAGGTCGGGGTGGCATTCCAGACGGTTGTCGCGGGCCAGGAGGAGTTCGCGCCCGGACAGGAACGAGAGCGTCAGGTCCAGGCATTCGTCCTGGGCCTCCTCGCCGCATTCCGACAAATGGAAGAAGGACTCACGGAGCCTCGGCCGGTCGCGGCGGTTGAGGTCTCCCGTCCGGGTCAGGCGGCAGGCGCCCAGGTCGATGCGAGCGGTCAGGGCGGCCAGTCCTTCGACCCAGGCGCGCGAAGACGGCAGTCGATCCGCGGGCGGCTGCGCCCGGAAAGGGCGGCTGTCCAGCCACTCTTCGCGCAGAATCCGTCCCCAATCCTCCAGGCCGTGCCATCCGTCCCGCTCCGGCGTCTGGAAGGCCATCAGGTCGGAGGCCAGCGCGGCGATCCCCTCTCCCGGGGAGCCTATCCCGCGCGGACCGGCGAACGCCAGGCGAAACAGCAGCTCCCGGGCTTCACACGCGACCGGTTCCAGCCGAGCGGGATCGGAAATCCATTCCTCGAGGTCCGCGCGCATCCTGGTCCTCTGGACGATTCCTGTCCTGCCGAGCCGGCTGGCATGCAGTTCGGCGATCTGGGAAGACGGTGCGGCGTCGAGAAGTTCACGGATCCAAGGCATGGGAGGCATGGAAACCTAGTCCAATCCGGGCGGGGCGGGTGGTCGTGGCTCCTCCGTCGGGCTTTGCCAGGCCACCGCGCGTGGCGTTCTTGTGAATACCTTGGAGGTTCGGGAGGTGAGATCTCATGACCTCAGAGACGCTGCCGGAATTTCCTCATTTGCAGGGCGGTGAGTTTTCCGCCTCCCAGGGGCGCTGGGACGACGCGTTGATGTCCTTCCAGCGGGCCAAGGAAGCCAATCCCCGAAGCGGCAAGGCCTGGCAGGGCTTGTCCGTCGCATTCCACAGGTTGGGGCGCGTCGAGGATTCCTGGACCGCGGCCATCCAAGCTTGGCGCCTGGATCCCGGGGATCCGGACAACATGGCGAACCTGTCCGACCTCGCCAGGGAGTTGGGCAGGGAGGCCGAATTGGCCGGAGTTGTCCGTGACATGGCGAATCCCCCCTCCAACGCCCTGTGCGTGTCCGGTGAATCGCAGATCCAGGAGAACCGACTCCAGGAAGGCCTGCACACCTTCATCCAGGCCTTGGACCAGGATCCGGCGTTGGCCCGGGCCTGGTGCGGAATTGGTGTCGCTTGCTTCCGGCAAGGGTACGTCAACGCATCGCGAGCCTTCTTCGAGATGGCCGTTCGCTTGGATCCCACCGACGAGGATTCCGTCCTGAACTGGGCGGAGACCTGCCAGGAGACCATTTCCGGAGAACAGGTCGTAGCCGCCCTGTCCTCCATGGGAGTGGCCGCCGGACTGCTCTCCCGCGCCGTGTCGCTCCGACGGGGATGAGGATCTCCCTTTGCATGATCGTGAAGAACGAGGAGGCCAACCTCCCCGCGCTTCTGGATTCGGTGTCCGTCCTCGGAGCCCGCCTGGTCGTCGTGGACACCGGCTCCACGGACCGGACGGTGTCCATCGCGCGGAAGGCCGGCGCCGAAGTGGTGTCCTGGAGATGGCGCTCCGATTTCGCCGCGGCCCGAAACGTGAGCCTGGAGCATGCGGGCAACCCGCCTTGGGTGCTGTGGATGGACGCCGACGACCGGCTTCCTCCGCGGTCCGCCCGGGCGATCCTGGAAATCGCTTCGGGAACTCCGGATCGTGCGGTGTCGTTTCTTGTCAAGAATACCCTGGATGGCGGTTCCACCGGAACCGAGTTTTCGCAGATCCGGATGTTCCCCAACCACCCTCGTCTCCGTTTCCACGGGTCCGTCCACGAACAGGTCTATCCCAGTCTCGTCGAGTTGGGGCTGGATGTCGACTACACGGACATCCTGATCCACCACACCGGATACACGGATCCAGAGACGATCCGCAGCAAGCAGGAGCGCAATCGGGAAATCCTGGAATCCCGTGTGCGCGCTGGCGATGCCGGAGCCATCCAGTGGTACCAGTTGGCCACCACGGCCCAGGACCTGGGAGATGCGGTGGAGGCCGAGCGGGGGTTCCGGAAGGCGTTGGATCTGATCCGTGCCGGCGATGCCGACAGGCATCTGGGTTCGGTGCTTCCCTCCCATCTGGCTTCCCTTCGCCTGGTGGAAGGCGACGTCGATGGTGCCTACCAAATTTACAAGGAGACCCTCGATCCCGATCCCTCCACGTGGCATCCCAACCAAACAAGCCTGGTCGCGGAAGTCTGGGAAAAGGTGGAGGGGGCCGATGCCGCCCTGGGCTTCTGGGAAAAAGCGTTCACCCCCCGTGTGCGCCAAACATTGCTGCCCGTGGACCCCAAGCTGGCGTCCATCCGTCCGTTGCAAGTGCTTGCGGAACACTGGCGTTCCCATGGCAGGGAGTCCCTCGGTGTGGACATCCTCAAAATCCTGAAGATGGTGCTCGAAGACCAGCGGCCTTCGCGATCCACCTTGGCGGATGCCTATCTTCGGCAAGGCCTCCCTGCTCGCGCCGCCGAGCTTTATGCCTGGTGCCTGGAGAAGGACGGGGACGACCCGGAGATCTGGGCTGCACTCGTCCGAGCCTTGAGGCAGTCGGGAGCCGGAATCCAGGCGGATGGATTTCTTCGGGCAGGCAAGGAAAAATGGCCCCACCACGAGGCTTTTTCCGGTTTGTAGTCTCAAAAATGCGAAACCCCTTCGGTATTGACCGAAGGGGTTCGCGGTGGGGTTGTGG
>CAYXXL010000275.1:0-4611 GCA_964469025.1 uncultured Fibrobacteria bacterium | reverse complement strand
CCGACTGGACGGAATCCCCACGACCTTCCCCGCCTTGCTGCGGGCCAAGAAACTCCAGGTGCGCGCGGCCAAGGACGGCTTCGACTGGCCCTCGGCGGACCCCGTCTGGGACAAGTTGGACGAGGAAATCCGCGAAGTCCGCGAGGCGCTGCTGGAAAACGACTCCAACCACCTGGAAGAGGAGGTGGGCGACCTCCTTTTCGCGGCGGTGAACCTGGCCCGCAAGCTCGGCGTGGATCCCGAGATCGCCCTGCAGCGCGCCAACGGCAAGTTCGACCGGCGCTTCCGCGCCATGGAGTCCTACGCGGAAGAGGTAGGACGCAAATTGTCCAGTCTGGACCTCGCCGCCCAGGACGCGCTGTGGGACAGGGCGAAGGCCCGGGAACGGGCCTGATCGGCGTCTACCGGTGCTCCGCGCCCGCCTCCCGCAGGGTCCGATGGAGCCGTTCCACCTGCAGGCAGAAGGCCTCCACCCGCGTGTCCACGATCTGGGGAAACGGGTTCCCGTCCGACTCGATGGACAGGAAGGGCAGGTGCAGGACTTCGTCGGGAAGCTGGGCGTTTCCGAGTCCCGTCAGGCTGTCCAGCCGCCGCTTGGTGGCGGCTGAAGTGTCCGAAGAGACCACCGATTCGATGATGCGCGTGGGCATGCAGGCAAACGGCCCGATGGAAACCAGTCCCTGGGCGTGCATGGGGAGCTCCTTCCAGAACGAGCCCACCACCAGGATGGATTCCCCGGTGAAGCGCACGTCGAAATACTCCTTGGCGTACTCCACGATGGCCGGGATGTCGAGCATCTCCAGCTCGTAGAAGCCCGAGCGGGAGAGGGCCTTCTTGATCTTCGATTCGTAGCCGTGCTGCAGGTGCATCTTGATCTTGTGGACCGCGCGTTTCTTGAGTCCGAACTTGTTCTGCCACAGGTTCTGGTCCACGTTCCAGTCGGAATAGGCCAGGTACTCGTAGACGTGGGCGCGCTTGGCCAGGATCCCCCGTTTCGCGAACCTGGCGGAAAGGTCCTGGCACGAAAACTCGTCGCGGCGCACGTACATCTCGCCGGTGAGGGAGATTTTGGGGACTTCGTCCAATGCCTTCGCCCGCGGAATTCGGGAGAGCACCAGGGCGACGTCCTCCAGGAGCCGGAACAGTCCCTTTCCCCGCTTCTGCCTGAAGCATTGCAGCAGGCGCTCCCACTGCTCCCGGAACACGACGCGGGCCTGGGCGGGATCCAGGGCGATCACGTCGATGGCGGCACTTACGTCCTCCATCACGTCCGAGAGGATGATGGACTTCAGCGCGTTCAGGACGTCCGAGGTCTCCAGCCCCCCGTAGCCGTTGGTGTTGGTGAGCGACAGGAAGGCGACGTTGGGGATCCGGTGCTTTTCCACCAGCTTGCGCAGATAGACGCTGTACTGTGTGAGCCGGCAACCTCCGGCGGAAGTGGGCATGAAGAACACGAGGTGCTCCCCTGCGTGGGCCCGGTCGCGGAGGTAGCGCAGCAGGCTTCCGCACACCAGTTGCAACGGCAGGCACTCCTTGCACGAACTGTGGCCGCGCCCCAGGCGCAGCGCGTCGACATCCGGCATCGGGAGGGGTGTCGCCCGGAAGCCGATCCCGTTGAAGATCGCGGCCAGGCCTTCGGTACCCAGCTGTCCCATCGAGGGGAACACGACATGGACCTTTGGGTCGTCCTTCATGGAGGTCTCGGCTCCGTCGGACGACACGAACCACCCCTTCCCGTCGCGGATCCGCACCTCGGCGGGTCGGAACTCCTCCTGCTGCACGGTCGGCTCGTGGACCTGGCGGTACTTTTCCACCACGTCCAGGAACGCCTCGATGCGCGTGTTGACGCCGGCGTCCGCCGTGTGGCTATCCAGCTCCAGCGTGAGCGATGGCTTTTCGCCCTGCAGCTCCCGGAAATAGCCCACCAGGAAGGAATCCGGTCCGCAGGAGAAGTTGGTGACCCAGGTCCCGAAAAGTTGCGGGTGCCTTTCCACGACCCGCGCCGCGCGAAGCAAATTCTGTCCGATGGCCCAGTTGATGTCCGGATCGACGTCCTCCAGGTGCCAGTCCAGCGCGTCCCAGGGGATCACGTCCACTCCTCGGGAGGCGAACTTGGCGGGGATGCCCATGTTGGCTTCCTTGGCGAAGGCGTTGTAGGGGCGCCCGAACAGCACCACCGCCATCCGTTCGGGATGCGCCTCCAGCCGCTCCAGGGCGCGCCGCCCTTCCTGCCGGAGAGCTTCCTGGAACTGGGCCTGGGCTCGGGCGGCCGCTTCCGCCGCCTTCCGGCCCTGCGCCCGGGTCCGGCCCAGCTGGACGGCCAATGCCTCCAGCACCGCGGCCTGGGTGCCGAACCCCTTGGAAAAATCGAATTCCGGCGCGAGAACCCGGGTTTCGCCCAGGTCGCGGCGGAAGGTCTGCTGGATCCAGTAGGACTCGCTCATGAGCAGGAGGCAGGTCGACTGCCAGGCGCGTTCTCCGCCGCCTCCCGGCACGGGGAGGGAAAAGATCTTGGGAAGGAACACGAAGTCCAGCGGCTTCTTCAGGAGGTTCGCGATGGCTCCATGGGCGATTTCCGCCGGATAGCAGAAGTCCGCGTGCTTTCGGCGCATGCCTTCCTGGTCGACCTCGTCGGAGAGGACCATTTCGCAGCCGAGCGTCGCGAAATAGGCGCCCCAGAAGGGATGGAGCTGGTTGACCAGGAACGTGCGAGGTGCGCCCACGCGAGGTTTGTCGGCGAATTCCTGCGCGATGGCGTGCGGCGCGAACACCAGTTCCTGCCGCCTTGCCGGGAAGTCGTGCTCGGACCGGTCGGCTTTCGCGCTCCTTCCCTGGTCGTAGTACTTGTAGCAGGCGCCCCCGAACGGGATCTTCTTCCCGTTGATCCCGAGCATGGCGATCTCGCAGCCGCGGTCGCATTTCTCCGAGCCGCCGCGGCAGACGAAGGGCTTGAGCCGTTCCACCTCCCGCGCCGCCAGGTCCGCCAGGTCGAATTCCCCCCGGTCCAGGACGCCCCGACGCAATCTGTCCTTGGCCTCCAGGGCCACCCCGAAGGCGCCCATCAGCCCGGGACTCGGGGGCACCACGATCTCCACTCCCAGCAGGTTCGCCATGGCGAGGGGCACCGCCTTGTTGTAGCAGACGCCTCCCTGCATGAAGACCTTCCGACCCACCGCCCGCTGTCCCTTCACCCGGTTCACGTAGTTCTGGCAGATGGAGTACACGAGTCCCGCCGCGATCTCCTCGCGGGTGAGGCCCTCCTGGCAGGCCGTCTTGATGTCCGAGCCGATGAACGCCGCGCACTGGTCGGAGAAGTTGGGAGAGCGCTCGGCGGAAAGCGCGATGGACGCGATGTCCTCGGTGGCGATGCGGAGGCTCTCGTGCGCGGCTTCCTCCAGGAAGGATCCCGTCCCCGCGCTGCAGGCCTCGTTCATGGCGTAGTCCGAGGGGACGCCTCCGGTGAGGTGGGTGTACTTGGCGTCCTGCCCGCCGATCTCGAAGATGGTGTCCACTTCCGGGTCGAAGTGGGCCGCGCCGGTGGCGTGGGCCACGATCTCGTTGATGACCGCGTGGGTTCCCGCGTGCAGTCCCGCGATGTGCCTACCCGAGCCCGTGGTGGAGATGGCCAGGATGGAGGCGCGACCGGCAACCTGTTCGTGCAGCGCCTGGTAGCAGCGGCGGGAGGCGCCCACCGGATCGCCGTTGGTGCGCAGGTAGACGGAGGCGAGCACGGCGTCGTCGGACAGGCGCAGGACCACCGCCTTGGTGGTGGTGGAGCCCACATCCAGCCCCACGACGCATTCGTCGCCGTCCTGGAGCACGCCGTCGGCGGACTGGGCGAAGCGAACCAGGTGGGTGCCGGCGGAGACCGGGGGCAGGAATTCGAAGGAGGTCTTGCCGGTCTCGAACAGGTCCTCCCTGGCGAAAGGTCGCTCGGTTCCCTGGCGAAGGGCCCGGTAGGCGGCCCCCAATGCTTCGAAGCAGTCGGCGTGGGGTGGTGCGGAAAGTCCGGGCAGATCGCGACGCAGATGGCCCAGGATCACCTCGTTTTGGGTCACCCCGCCCACGGCCAGCACCCCGGAGGCGTCGGCCTTTTCCAGCAGTTGCAGGACCTTGTCGGCCATCATCCGGCAAAGTCCCGCCGAAACCTGTCCGATGGGAACGCCCTTGTTCAGGGCGTGGGTGCAGTCGCTCTTGCAGAACACCGTGCAGCGTCCCGACACCTTGTAGGGATCCTGGTCGCGGGCGAGCACCACCGCCTCGGCGGGCGACACGGCCATGCGACCCACCTGCTGCAGGAAGAACTCCCCGGTCCCGGAGGCGCACTTGGATCCGGTCTCCACGGTGCTCACGTGGTCGGCGCCGTCCATGCGGTACACCACGAAGTTCTCCGCTCCCAACGACGCCACCGCGGTGACGGGATCCGTCCACCCCAGCTCCACGCGCAGGAAGGAGAGCCCCCATTCCAGCGCTTCGGGTTCGGAGATGGATTCCGCCGAGAGCCTGCGGCGAAGCTTGCGCCCGGTGAACAGCACCGCCGCCGCTCCCTGCGCGTCCCACTCGGAGAGCAGGTCCTCAAGGATCCGTCGCGGGTCTCCCTCGTGCACCAGG
>CAYXXL010000274.1:0-4612 GCA_964469025.1 uncultured Fibrobacteria bacterium | reverse complement strand
GACCAAAACCCCGATAACTACGGGGTTTTGTCGTTTTTGCCGCTGGAAGTTCAGGATAGCCGTTCGGCTGCGCGGGCGCATACTTGCTCCCCAATCCGCTCGCCGTACCGATGCGTACGGCTTCGGGGTTGTGTCGCGGCGTCTGCATCCCGCTCGCTCGAACGGCTTTTTCTCGCGAAGGCTTAGGAAGCAACGAGGGCGCGGAGGCGGGCGCTGGTCTCTTCGCGATCCAGGCGCGAGGCAGCGACGTCGAGTACCAGCGTTTCCCATCCATCGATCTTGCGGGATGGTGAGGAATCATCCGGCAACAGTCCATTGTGTTCCATGAACACGAGGCACGCCGCCAGTGCGGTGCGTTTGTTTCCGTCGATGAACGGATGGTTGCGGCAGAGGTAGAAGAGATAGGCCGCTCCGATTTCGACGTCATCCGAAAAAACCGGCTCTCCGAAGGCTGTGGCTTGCGTCGCCGCCACGGCGGATTCCAGCAAGGCGCGATCCCGAATTCCCGAACCTCCCCCATGTGCGGCCAGCACTTCCGAGTGGATGGCTTCCACTGCGGCCACCTTGAGATGGACGGTCATGACAGGCGGCGGAAGATTTCGGAGTTCTTCCCGATGATGCGTCGGGCGCTGTCGGAGGCTTCCTCGGGAGTGATCGATTCACGGCAAGGAGTCAGGACAATGGATCCACCGTCATGCACGGAAACATCCACGGCGTCGCCGATCTTGAGGTGCGCGAGTTCCAGCAGCGCCTGATCCATGATGAGGCCCTGCGAGTTGCCGATCTTGGTGATGATCTTGACCATGCCCGTAAAACTATGTTTTACAGTCGGGAAAAAGCAAGCGGTTCCCGGAACTCAGAGTCCTCGCAGAGCTTGCTCCCGCCGGGCCTCGGCGAGGTCGTTCTCCACCATTTCCTTGGCCATCTGCTCGACGGTGATCTTGGGGACCCACCCCAGCTTCTGCTTGGCCTTTTCCGGGCTTCCCAGCAGGGTCTCCACCTCGGTGGGCCGGAAATAGTGGGGATCCACCGCCACGATCACCTTGCCCGTCGCGATGTCGATCCCCTTCTCGTCCAGCCCCTTGCCCTCCCAGCGCAGGCCGATCCCCGCGTGCTTGGCGGTGAGCTCCACGAAGGAGCGCACCGAGATCTGCTTGCCCGTGGCGATGACGAAATCCTCGGCGTGGTCCTGCTGCAGCATCAGCCACTGCATTTCCACGTAGTCCTTGGCGTGGCCCCAGTCGCGCAGACTGTCCAAGTTGCCCAGCTTCAGGACGGTGTCCAGCCCTTCCTTGATGCGGGCGATGCCACGGGTGATCTTGCGGGTGACGAAGGTCTCGCCGCGCCGCGGGCTCTCGTGGTTGAACAGGATCCCGTTGCACGCGTAGATGCCGTAGGCCTCCCGGTAGTTCACGGTGATCCAGTAGGCGTACAGTTTGGCGACCGCGTAGGGGCTGCGCGGATAGAAGGGGGTGGTCTCCCGCTGCGGGATCTCCTGGACCAGTCCGAAAAGCTCGGATGTGGACGCCTGGTAGAATCGCGTCTTCTTCTCCAGGCCGCAGGTGCGGATGGCCTCCAGCAGGCGGAGCGTCCCGATGCCATCGACGTCCGCGGAGTACTCCGGCTCCTCGAAGCTCACCGCCACATGGCTCATGGCCCCCAGGTTGTAGATCTCGTCGGGCTGGATCTCCTGGACCAGACGGACGATGTTCGAACTGTCCGACAGATCGCCGAAATGGGCCTTGAACCGAGGGTGCTGGTAGATCCCGTCGATGCGGCCCGTGTTGAACGAACTGGAACGGCGCTTCAGGCCGTGGACGAAGTAGCCCTTCTCCAGCAGCAGTTCCGCCAGGTAGGATCCGTCCTGTCCGGTGATGCCGGTGATGAAGGCGACGCGTGGCTGCGATGGCATTTGTGTCCTCGTTGGGTGGGTCGCTGAAAGTAGCCTCCGCATCCGCGATTCGTCAGGCGTCCAGGGAGCTCCGGAAATAGCGGACCGTTTCCCGGATCCCCTCGTCCAAACCGATGCGGGGCTTCCAGCCCAATTTGCCTTCGGCCTTGGAGATGTCGGGTCGCCTCTGCCTGGGGTCGTCCAGGGGGAGCGGCTGGAAGACGATTCTCGAAGCGCTCCCGCTCACCTCGAGGATCTTCCTGGCGAGTTCCAGCATGGTGAATTCGCCGGGATTCCCCAGGTTGAAGGGCAGATGGTCGTCGTCTCCCTCGTGTTCCATCAGGAGGATCAGCCCCGAAACGAGGTCGTCGACATGGCAGAAGCTGCGCGATTGCGTCCCGTCGCCGTAGATGGTGATGTCCTCTCCGTGCAGGGCCTGGACGATGAAATTGGAAACGACCCTGCCGTCCTTGGGATGCATCCGCGGTCCGTAGGTGTTGAAGATGCGGGCGATGCGGATGTCCACGCCGTTTTGGCGGTGGTAGTCCATGAACAGGGTTTCGGCGACGCGCTTGCCCTCGTCGTAGCAACTGCGGATCCCGATGGGGTTGACGTGCCCCCAGTACTCCTCCCGCTGGGGATGCTGTTCCGGGTCGCCGTAGACCTCGCTGGTGCTTGCCTGGAGGATCCGGGCCTTCACGCGCTTGGCCATTCCCAGCAGGTTGATGGCGCCCATCACGCTGGTCTTCACGGTCTTCACTGGATTGTACTGGTAGTGGACCGGCGAGGCCGGGCAGGCGAGGTTGTAGATGCGATCGACTTCCAGGAGGATGGGCTCCACCACGTCGTGCCGAACGAGTTCGAATCGGGGATTCCCGAGGAGATGTTCCACGTTCCTCCTGCGACCGGTGAAGAAATTGTCAAGGCACAGGACCTCATCGCCCGACGCCAGCAGCCGGTCGCAAAGATGGGAGCCCAGGAATCCGGATCCGCCGGTGACAAGGACGCGTCGCATGTGACCTCGAGTCTTGGAACGGGAAAACCCGACAAGGGAAAACTAGGACTCGGGCTCGGATCCCGGGGCCAACCGTTCGGCGCGGATGCCCAGACCCTGGAGCTTGCCAAGCAGGTTCTCGTACCCCCGGTCCAGGTGCTCCAGTCCGTTGAGAACGGATGTCCCTTCGGAACAAAGGGCGGCGATCACCAGCGTGATCCCGGCGCGGATGTCGAAGATGTCCAGGGGTTCGGCCACGGCTTTCAAGGAAGACGGTCCCTGGACGATGGCGGAGTGGGGATTGCGGTTGGCCCGGAAGCGGCAAGGGAGTTCGCCCAGGCATTTGTCGAAGACGGTGATGCTCGCGCCCAGTCGCACCAACTCGCGTGTGTAGCCGAATCGATCCTCGTAGACCGTCTCGTGGACCACCGATGTTCCCTCGCACTGGGTCAGGACCAGCGTGAACGGCTGCTGCCAGTCGGTCATGAAGCCGGGGTGGGTGTCGGTCTCCAGATCGATTCCGCGCAAGGGTCCCTTGCGGAAGAAGACGATGCCGTCGCCCAGGACCTCGTAGTCGGCGCCGATCCGGCGAACCGCGTTCAGGAAGGTGATCATGTCACCCTGGCGGGCGTGGCGGCAGAAGATGCGTCCGCCGGTGGCGAGGGCGAGGCAGGCGTAGCTCGCCGCTTCCATGCGGTCGGGAAGGATCTCGTGGGAGCAGCCCCGCAGCTTGTCCACGCCGTCGATGGAGACGGTGCGATCGGTCCCCAGTTCGATGATCGCGCCCATGTTCTGCAACATCATGACCAGATCCAGGATCTCCGGTTCCAGGGCGGCGTTCTCCACCACGGTGCGTCCCCGCGCGAGCACGCCGGCCAGCTCGTCCGGACTCTGCGCCTGTTCGATCAATCCGTCATAGACATAGATGCGGCCGCCGGGCAGCGCCATCGCATTGGGCTCGGCGCGACGGACGACGTCGACATGCAGGGGAAACGGCAGCGCGGCGGCCGCTTCGAGCTTGCCGACGAGCTCGCCGAGCGCGGCGCGGCCGGCCGTTTCACCCGGACCATTGCCGCAGGTAAAAGCGGCGCCGAGATGCTGGGTGTCGAGCGAGCCGCGGATTTCCCGGTCGACTGCATCGCCGAGCTTGTGCTCGACCGAAAGCGGGATGAACGGAATGAGCCGGCTTGCCAATGCCGGCAATCCGAAAATCGCGGTCACGACAAGCGACGCGCCGGCTGCGAAACTCAAGGCCACGATCTTGCGGCGCAGCCGCCGTTCCGCGCCGCCGCCGCGATCGAGCGTGACGGCGCGATCCTCGATCGCCGCGATGAGCGCCGGATCGCGGATTTCGAGCCGCGCCAACAGCGTCTCGCCGCTGCGGCCGAGCCGGAGTACGCCGTCCGGCGCGGACTGCCGGCGCAGCTCGGCATAAGACCATTCGTCGAGCGTGTGATGGTTGGCGGCCATGATCCGCACGCCGCTCGCATCGGCTTCGATCGCGACCGAATTGCGCGCACTGCTGGTGCCGTCGAAATACACCGCCGCCCCGCATGTCCGTAAGGGCTCTGTCGCCGGCGTCGTACCCGTCGTGGCGCTTGCCATGGCCGGCTAGATGCCTCCGACGCCGAGCGCATCGGCCAGGCCTTCGCCGAGCGCCGAGCTCGGCGCGCCGCTGGCACGCACGCAATCGAGCGCATCGGCGCCGGCAAGCTCGGCCGACTGCG
>CAYXXL010000273.1:0-4625 GCA_964469025.1 uncultured Fibrobacteria bacterium | reverse complement strand
GGCGGTGGATTCGGCGGCGGCGCAGGCGGCGGCTTCGGCGGCGGCGGCGGCGGTGGACGTCGCGAAGGCGGCTTCGGCGGCGGCGCAGGCGGCGGGAGCCGTGGCGGCTTCGGCGGCGGCGGCGGACGTCGCGAAGGTGGCTTCGGCGGCGGCGGCGGCGGGAGCCGTGGCGGCTTCGGCAGCGGCGGAAGCCGTGGTGGCTTCGGCGGCGGCGCAGGCGGCGGGAGCCGTGGCGGCTTCGGCGGCGGCACCGGACGCTCGGGCGGCTACGAGGACTGATCCTCTCCAAGCGAGAGGTGCTTTCGAGGGCGGCTGCAAGGTCGCCCTTTTTTTGTCTTGCCGACAGATTCCAGCGTCGCGAACAGACGCGAACGGATCGTCGGCAAAGCGAGGGTCGATCACAGGGTCACCCTGGTATCTTGCATCTTGAACAAGGCTTTCCAAGCCCCCCAAATCAGGAGATGTTTCCATGGAACGCGTCATCATCGTCGGCTCCGGCCCCGCTGGACTCACGGCAGCCCTCTACGCTTCACGGGCGAACCTCCAGCCCCTGTGCATCGAGGGATGGCAGCCTCTGGGATTGCTGATGACCACCACCGAAGTGGAGAATTTCCCCGGGTTCCCGGAGGGAGTCATGGGACCCGAGCTCATGATGAAGATGCGCGAACAGGCGGAGAAGTTCGGAACCCGATTCATCACGGAGAACGCCTCCAAGCTGGAACTCTTGGGCGAGGTCAAGAAGGTGTGGGTGGAGGACAAGGTCTACGAAACCCGGACCGTGATCCTCGCCACCGGCGCCAGTTCCATCAAGATGGGGATCCCCTCGGAGGAGACCTACCTGTACGGCAAGGGAATCAGCACCTGCGCGACCTGCGACGGCGCCTTCTACAAGAAGGCGGTGGTGGCGGTGTTGGGTGGGGGGGACAGCGCCATGGAGGAAGCCAACTTCCTCACCAACTTCGCCGACAAGGTGTACCTGATCCATCGTCGGGACGAGTTCAGGGCGTCGCGCATCATGGTCGAACGCGCCAAGGCCAATCCCAAGATCGAGATCGTGACGCCGCACTTCGTGGAGGAATTCCTGGGCGACGGAAAGGCACTGCACTCCATTCGGCTCAAGCACGCAACGACGGGCGAAGAAAAGGTGGTCGACGTGGCCGGAGCCTTCGTGGCCATCGGGCACAAGCCGAACACCGAACTGTTCGCCCACCACCCGGAGCTCGAATTGGATGCCAAGGGCTACGTGAAGTGCGAGGGGCGAAGCCAGAAGACGACCATCCCCGGCGTGATGGCGGCGGGCGACCTCCAGGACACCACCTACAAGCAGGCCATCACCAGCGCCGGTTCGGGGTGCGTGGCGGCCCTGGATGCGCAGCATTACTTGGAGCACCACGGCTGGTAGCCAAACCCTCTAGGCGCGGCCCGCGTTGGCGTACAGTACGTGTTCCACGAGCACCCGAGTGGGTCTGTTGAGGGGAAGATCGAGAGCCTCCTGGAGGGTGAACCACCATCCTTCCAGGCTTTCGTGGTTCACCTGCGCCGAAACATCGACGGTCCCCGCCGTGTAGTTGAGGAGCAGGAAGTGGCGGGCCCTGTGGAATTCCGGCTCCTCGATCGCATCCTGTAGGAGGGCGAATCGGACATCGGATACCTCCAGCCCCGTCTCCTCGCGGATCTCTCTCGCGAAGGCGATCTCGCTCGGCTCTCCGTATTCGATCTTCCCGCCCGGTACCCCCCAGGTACCGCTCCATTTGGCGGTGCGGACGAAATACGCCTTGCCGTCGGCGCGGAACACCAAGCCACCCACGGTGGCGATGGGCCAAGCCCGATTCTCCAGCTGGAGCTGGCGATCCATCCAGCGCAAGGCTTCGTGGACATCCTGCCAAAGTTCGTCCACGCCGGTCCAGCGACCGCGGAGCGAGGCATCCCGCTCGATGGCGCAGGCGCGCACGCGAGCCCGCCGCGCGGCTTCCAGCCGGGACGGATCCCGCAGCAGGAAGAAGATCTCGTCCGGGGAAAGACCCGACCGTTCCACCGCCTCCTTCGCTCCGTCGGGTCCATCGCCCAGGGTCGACAGAATCTGCCCGGACGACCGCAGCACCCTTTCCTCCAGACGCTCCAGACCGGGATCCGAGGATGCCCCCGGAGGATCCGGATCGCGCAGCAGGTGGAACGGCATCAGGGCTCCGGAGCGCCCGCGACCCCGGCGGACATCGCGAAGGTCATGGCCTTGGAAGGCTCCACGGAAAGGGGCTCCACCAGTTCCACAGGCAGGATCAGGGTCTGCCCGGCGATGGCGTAGGCGTTGGGCACGTAGACGGAGACCCAGCCCGGCTTGCCGAATTCGGACAGATCCTGTCTTGTCAGGAATCCCAGCAGGCGCGCCTCGGAGCCCGGCCAGGGCCTGACCAGGACGGGGTGGCTGAACGGTCGCCGCTCGCCGGTGAGGGAGACGGTGATCTCCCGGATGCTGCGGTAGAGGTACCGCACCACGGGAAGTCGTTCCAGCAGACCTTCGACCTTGCGCAGGGCGGAACCGGCGAGCCAGTTGTCCGAAGCCAGGCCCAGAAGGAGCACGATGCCCAGGACCCCCGCGAACCCGAGCCCCGGAGTCTTGAACGGCAGTATCTGGTCCACCAGTTCGAAGGACTTCCAAAGCACCCAGCCGGTCAGGACCAGGGGAAGGAAGATGGCCAGACCGTGGACCAGGGTGCGGACGAATCTGTTCATGGTCAGAGTTTAGGCAATTTCGTCGGGATCGCCCACGGATCGCCTGTCCGAGGCGCGTGGGCGGCCTCCCTCGCGGAGTTCCCGGAAGAAGGATCTCAGCAGTTGGGCGCTTTCTTCGCCCAGGACGCCGTCCACCACCTCCACCTCGCGACCGACGGGGTTGCGTTCCAGGAGCGCCCAATGCGTGCGGCAGGCGCCCAACCGGTGGTCCGGCGCACCGTAGACCACCCGCCCGATCCGGCAGTTCAGGATGGCTCCGGCGCACATCGGGCAAGGCTCCAGCGACGCGAAGAGCTGGCAGCCGTCGAGTCTCCAGGTGCCCAGGGACGATGCCGCTTCGCGCAACGCGAACATCTCGGCGTGGGCGGTGGCGTCCTGCAACTCCTCCATCCGGTTGCGGCCCCGTCCGATCACGGCACCGTCGCGGACCACCAGAGCGCCGATGGGCACCTCCCCAGCTTCGCCCGCTTCGCGCGCCAGCGCCAGGGCCATCCGTTGCAGGTCGAGGTCCGTCATCGGCTTTCGGTGCGCAGCCCCGGCGACAGGGCCCGTTCCACCCGATTCCGCCCTCCGTTCTTGGCCCGGTACAGGGCCTGGTCGGCGCGCTCGATCAGTTCCTCCGCCGTGCCCCCGTCGTCCGGGAAGATCGCGATCCCCAGCGAAATGGTCACTTTCTTGGGCTCGGGTTCCCCGATGTCGGTTCCGGTTTCCTCGATCGCCTTGCGGATGCGCTCGGCCGTTTCCAGCGCTCCGATTTCCGTGGTCCCCACCATGACGCAGGCGAATTCCTCTCCGCCGTAGCGGGCGACGATGTCCATGTCCTCGCGCATCTGCGCCTGCATGGTCCCCGCCACGGAGCGAAGCACGGCGTCTCCCGCCGGATGCCCGTGCCTGTCGTTGACCTTCTTGAAGAAGTCGATGTCCGTGAGGGCCAGGGCCAGGCGCGCACCCGTGCGCCGCGCCTTGAGCAACTCGCGGCGGAACGAAGACTGGAAGGTTCGGTGGTTCAGGAGGCCGGTCAGGCCGTCGCGGGTGGCGAGTTTTTCCAGTTCGGTCGCCACGCGCAGACGGGTCAGGGCCTGTCCGAACGAGGACAAGGCCGTCTGGAGGATTTCCCGCTCGGCCATGGAGAAGGGATCGCCGCGGCGATAGAGCACGGCCAGGGCCGGACGGCCCTCCAATCCGAGCGATACCGGTGCGCAAAGGATCTCTCCGCCCTCTTCCAGGGGCAGGACCGGTTCGCCCAGACCCAACAGGAGCACCGGTTCCCGGGGAGCAAGCCGCCGTTGCAGGAATTCGCCACGGGAAAGCGCGCCGGAAGAGATGCTCCGTCCCGGAACTTCGACCCGGAAGTCCCGGGCGGGGTCGCTCGCGGCTCCCAGGGTCCAGGCCACCTTGGCGAACCAGCGCTCGGAGGTTCGGGAAGAAGCCGCCGTCCCCGGCTCCGGCAGCAGGAAGAAAACGGCTTCCGCGGAGATGGATTGCAACAGGAAATGTCGCAGTTCCTCGTGGATCTTTTCCTCCCGTTCGGCGGCGCCCATGGAACGCTCGAACCTGCCCAGCCTCTGCCAGACCTCCCTGCCCGACATTTCCGAGCGGAGATCCCGGGTGCGCGTGATCAGCAGGTCCGCAGACTGGGCGGTCGCGGCCAGATCCTCGATGATTCCCGCGGACAGGGGCGCGTCGTGATCGGCCAGCGCCAGGGCCGTCCGGCCCGCGATCTCCACCCGGACGACGGCGAGCGAAACGGGACCGGTACCCGGATCGTAGATGCCCAGATCCCTGGTCGCGAGGGGAAGTTCGGCCTCCACCATGGAGCGGGGAGCCTCCGGTTTCAGCAGCGTGCCGAGGAGACCGTCGCCAGGGCCGATCCGTTCGCCCAGGCGGAGTCCCTC
>CAYXXL010000272.1:0-4629 GCA_964469025.1 uncultured Fibrobacteria bacterium | reverse complement strand
GTACAGCAAATCCGACGAGGAACTGGACCGAATCCTGGAGCGCAAGCGCGCCGCCCACCGAAGCGGAGTGGGCGACGCCGTGGACGCGATGGTCGCGCTCTGCGCAAGCCACGGAGTGCCGATGGCCTCCCACGACGACGACAGCGAGATCCGCATCGACTGGTGCGCCCGCGAGGGGATCGCCATGAGCGAGTTCCCCGTGAACCTCCAGACCGCGGGTGCCGCCCGCGACCGGGGCATTCCCTCCTGCCTGGGAGCCCCCAATCTGGTCCGCGGAGGATCGCAGGCGGGGAACCTTTCCGTGCGCCAGGCCCTGGAACACGGCTACGGGGACATCCTCTGCTCCGACTACCTGCCCTTGTCGCTTTTGCACGCGGTTTTCCTGGTGGACGCCCTGGGCCTTCGATCCCTGCCCCAGGCGGTGGCGATGGCGACATTGGCCCCGGCCACCGCGACGGGAATCCACGAGGTCACGGGGTCCATCGAGATCGGGAAGCGCGCCGACCTGCTCCTGGTGGAGCGCCGCCACAATCATCCGGACATCCTGCGCACCTGGGTGAAGGGCCGCGAGGTGTACGCCTCGGTGTGAGGCGGTAGCTGCCGGTGGCAAGACTCCCCGTCGCGGCGGGGCACGAAATGGAGCCGGCAGCCCCCAACCCGCTCCCGCCGACCTAGACTTTGCGGATGTCCGTGCAGCGCATCGAATTCAAGGCCCTCGCGGTGGCCCCGGAGCTGGACCTCAACCGCATCTCGCCGCATTTCGGCATGGGGCGCAAGTACACCTGGGAAGAGCCCCTGCGCCTGGACGCCGCGCGGCTGAGGGGAATCCTGCGCATCCCGGAAGGGCGCGAGCTGTTCCTGTTCTCCTTCGGCGTCATCGTGGTGCAGGACTGCGGTCCCGCCCAGTTGAGCGACCTCCAGACCTACCTGGCGAGCGTGGCGCCCGACATCCTGAAGGTGGGTGCTTCCAAGTGGAGCGACGACTTGGTGGTGGAGGTGGATCCCGAGAGCGCCACGGAAGTCGGAAACGAACGCGTGGTCGTGCCCAGCCTGGAGGGTTGGGTCTCGGAGATGGTCGCGACGGTGCTGGCCCGTTCGGTGGCGCTGGAGAGGGTGGAATCGGCCCTGGAAGGAGCCATGGACAGGTTCGAGGAGAGGATCGCGGAGCTGGAACAGGGCCGCATGGACCGAAACGACCGGCAGCTCGCCAAGGACGCCGCCCGCATCCTGCGCATCGAGCACGAGAGTCTTTCCTGGTTGGGCCTCCTGGACAGGCCGGAGACCGCCTGGAACAATTCCCTAGCCGAGTCGTTCCACGACGAGCTCGCGCGCGTCTTCGAGATCCCCGACCGGTACGGCGCGCTGCGGCGCAAGTCGGAGGTCCTCAAGGACATCGACAAGACGTTTTCCGACCTGGCCCACTCGCGACGCTCCACCCGGTTGGAGTGGATCATCATCTGGCTCATCGCCATCGAACTCGTGCTGGGCCTGGTGCAGATTCTGCCCGCTCTATCGCGGCTGGTGCGCCCGGGTTGACGGCGCGAACCCAGCATCCCATGTTCCGGCACGCCACCTGGGTCGAATCAGGCCCCAGGCGGCCCCAACCTCTCGCCCCGCATCAGGCGGCGGCGCACGTCGCGGTCGCGCAGGACGCGGGCGGCGGCGGCCATGCGGCGCAGGTGCCCAGAAGGATCGTTCGCGGGCGCCAACAGGAGCAGGACGACTTCCGTCGTGGCTCCCATGGGGTCGTCCAGGACTCCGGCGCGCGTGATGCCCAAGGCCGCGACGGGAGCATCCAATCCTTCCACGCGGGCATGGGGCAGGGCCACGCCCTCGGCGAGGAAGGTCGAGCCCTGCTTCTCGCGGGCCTGGACGAGGTCCAATATCTTCCAACGACGCAGCTCGTCCGCCTCCGGAAGGCAGAGGTTCACCAGCCCTGCGAACAGGGCGTCGCGGGTCACCGGATCGTCCCAGATCCGGATCCTGTCTCCGGAAATCAGGTCGCGCAGTTCCTCGAAGATGTCGCCCTGCGGTTGGGGCTTCTCCGATTGCCTGGGCTCCACGTCGCACACCTCGATGGACACGCCGCGTGCCGTCCGGACCAGGTCTTCCGCCACGGAAGAGCGCAGGAAGCGCTTCCACCAGGGCAGCTTGCGGGGACGGCCCACCACGAAAAGTCCCACTCCGTACTGCTCGGCGAACGCCAGGAGCGTGTCCGCGACGTCTTCCCCCTGCAGAGTCACCACGGATGCCCCCAGCTTGTGGGCCAGGGACAGGGTCTCCTCCAAGTGCCTTTGGGCGGATAGCTCCATGTTCTCGAGCTTGGTCTCGCGGCTGCGCACGTGCACGGCGTACCAGTCCCGCGCAAGCCTCCCCGCGACGCGCGAGGCGTGGCGCAGAAGCCGCTGGTCCTCCTCGGTCCCGCCGCGGATGGCGACGGCCACCCCGGCTTCGGAGGCACGGATGGAGACTTCCCCCTCCCTGCCTTCGCGTCGCTTGCGATCCAGGTTCGCGGCCAACTCCCGAAGCGCGATCTCGCGCATGCGTTCCAGCCTCGCGATCTGGAAATACCCCCCCAGCGCCTGCTCCACCCGCGACTGCGGATAGATCTGCCCGTCGCGCAGGCGCTTGAGGAGGTCTTCCTCCGAAAGATCCACGTTGATCACCTGGTCGGCTCCGGCCAGGATGGAATCGGGCACGCGCTCGCGAACCTTGGTGCCCACCACGGACTCCACCGTGTCGCGCAGGCTCTCCAGGTGCTGGACGTTGACGGTGGTGATGACATGGATCCCCGCGGCCAGGATTTCTTCCACGTCCTCCCAGCGTTTGGCGTTGGCGGAGCCGGGAACATTGGTGTGCGCGAGTTCGTCGACCAGGACCACCTGGGGCTTGCGCGCGAGCACCGCCTCCAGGTCCATCTCCTCCAGGCGGATCCCCTTGTACTCGATGCTCCGGGGCGGCACCACGGGCAGGCCGTCGACGAGCTTCGCCGTTCCGGCGCGGCCGTGGGTCTCCACCAGGCCCACCACCGCGTCCACACCCTCCGCCCGGAGGCGATGGCCCTCCTCCAGCATGCGGCAGGTCTTCCCCACCCCAGGACAATAGCCCAGGTACACCTTGAGCCGTCCGCGCTCGGAGCGACGGATCATCTGCAGGAAGGAGGCGGCGCGCGCCTCCGACGTGGGGAGGCTGGCGTCAGTGGACATGACCCTCCTCCAGCGCCAGGTTCAGGGCCAGGACGTTGACGGGCCTCAACGAGTCGGGATCCCAGCCCTTGTCGTGGGCCGTGTTCCAGACGAACGCTTCCAGGACCTGCGGGTCGATCTTGCGCACCCTGGCCACGCGCGGCACCTGCAGGAGCGCATCCTCCACCGTGATGTCGGGATCCAATCCCGAGCCGGAGGCCGTCGCCGCGTCGGCTGGAACGGGCCTGTCTGGGGCCAGGCCGTTGTCGGCGCGGTAGGCGGCCACCCGGCCGGGAACCGCTGTGTCCACGAAGGACCGGTTCAAGGGACCGGCGTTGGAGCCGGAGGAGGTGTCCCCGATGTACCCCGAGCCCGCGCTGGATGGCCGCGGCCGGAAGGAGCCGGAATCCGTCACGCCTTGGGCGATGAGATAGGAGCCCACGGGATTGCCGTCGTGCACGGCGATGGAACCTCCGGCCTGCGCGGGGAAGATGACGTGGGCCGGAATCCACACCAGCGCCGGGTAGCCCAGGCCCGTGGCGACGGTGACGATGGCGGTAGCCACCAGGGCTGGACGAAAATTGGTTTTCCAGACGGACATGTCACACCACCTTGAGAGCGTTGAGGAGGATGTCGATGGCCTTGATCCCGATGAAGGGGGCGATCACGCCGCCCAGGCCGTAGACCAGGAGATTGCGCAGGAGAAGGTCTCCTGCGGACAGCGCCCGGAACTTGACGCCGCGCAGCGCGAGCGGGATCAGGGCGATGATCACCAGCGCGTTGAAGACGACCGCGGAAAGGATCGCGCTGTGGGGGGATCCCAGGTGCATGATGTCCAGCGGACTCACCTGGGGGAAGGTCCCCACCAGCATGGCGGGCAGGATCGCGAAGTACTTCGCGACGTCGTTGGCGATGGAGAACGTGGTCAGCGCGCCGCGGGTGAGGAGCATCTGCTTGCCCACTTCCACCACCTCGATAAGCTTGCCCGGATTGGAGTCCAGGTCCACCATGTTCCCGGCTTCCTTGGCCGCCTGGGTGCCCGTGTTCATGGCGATCCCCACGTCGGCCTGGGCCAGGGCCGGGGCGTCGTTGGTGCCGTCGCCGGTCATGGCCACCATGTGGCCCGCCGCCTGCTCCTTGCGGATCAAGGCGAGCTTCTCCTCCGGCTTGGCCTCGGCCAGGAATCCGTCCACTCCGGCTTCGGCGGCGATGGCGGCGGCGGTCAGGGGATTGTCTCCGGTGATCATCACCGTGCGGATGCCCATGGTGCGGAACAGCTTGAATTTCTCCGGAAGCCCCTGCTTCACGATGTCCTTCAGGTACACCGTGCCCAGGATCCTGTGTTCCTCCGCCACCACCAGCGGAGTGCCGCCCAGGCGCGAGATCCGATCCACGTCGGCGGCAACCTCCACCGGGAGCCCGCCGTTGCTCGCCCAGGTCGCGA
>CAYXXL010000271.1:0-4682 GCA_964469025.1 uncultured Fibrobacteria bacterium | reverse complement strand
CGGAATCGCGGAGAAGGGCGGATCCGCGAACACCACGTGGAAGGCGCCGGTTCGCCGGAACTTGGAGGCGTCCAGCTTCACGATCTCCAACTCGGGGAGGGAAATCGACTCCGCGGTGCGGCGCAGGCAGGCGAGCGGGACGTGGTGGTTCTCCACGGCCGTGGCGCGGGGGGCTCCCCGCGACAGCGCTTCCACCGCCATGGAACCCGTTCCCGCGTAGAGGTCGCAGAAGGCGCCCTCCGCGATCTCGGGTCCGAGGATGGAGAACAGCGCGAGGCGCAGCATGCCGGGCGTGGGGCGGGTGGGTTCCACCCCCGGGGGGGCGTGGATCGTCCGACCCTTGAGCCGACCCGTCGAGACGTGCAGGCTCAAGGCGAGTAGGAGATGGCGTTCGCCTCCATGCGGAGCTTGCCTTCGGGTCCGGAGGTGAGGGACAGGGAAGCCATGCCCAGGGGACAGGAGGTGGACTGCAACGCGGAAAGCCATTTGTCGATGCCGTCCCAGGTTCCGGTGCCCCCCATTTTCCAGGTCGCCCGCTTGCGACCGGACAGATTCTGTACCGACGGGCCCTTGAGGGCGGAAAGGTCCAGGTTCTGGGACTTGGCGAGATCGCGCGCCTGCAGGATGGTCTTGGAGAAGTCGCCCGAGGCGCCTCCGGAAGTCGCGAAACTCGCGCTGAAGGGAAGTCGCGCCACCAGTGCGAACTGGCCATTGGCTCCGGTCTTCATCTCCGTGTCGACCATGCTCTGGGCAAGCAGCCCTTGGACCAATCCCCGCAAGGCGGAGGAATCCTGGGTGGCTCCTTGGAGCACGACCGACCCGGGAGAGTACAGACGCACCCGGGAGAACCGGATCGAGCTCGAACTCACCTGGCGCACCACCGAAAGGATCCGTTCGAACGAGAACAGCTGGTAGGAGAGGCGCGCAGGAGCCGAGAGGTCCTCGAAGCTGGCGGGTGGGGTCGAGGACCCCGTTTGGGTCTGCGCCTCGCTCAGGACCTGGTTCACCACTCCACCGGCCAGGGCAGGGGCCACGACTTCCGGCTGCTCGGCTTGGGGTGGAGGAGGAGGGGGCGGCGGCGGCGGAGGAGGAGGAGGTGGTGGCGCGGGCTTGGCCGGCTTCTCCTCGTGCTTGGGTTCGGGGGGCTTCGGCTTGGGTTTGGGAGCATCGGAGACCTTCACGGGCTCCGTCTTGCCGCTTTCCTTGGCCGTGCGGACGGTGTCCTTCGGATGGGCGGTGTCCTTGACGGCGACCTTGGCCGTGTCCTTCTTGGTCGAGTCGACCTTGGGTTTGGCCACGACGGTGGGAGGGGCGATTTCCGCGAGGATGGACGGGCGCAGGTAGTACCAGACGCCGCCGCCCGCCGCCGCGAGCAGCACCAGGACCGCGGCGACGAGCCACAACCTGCGTCCGCGAGGCGGAGCCTCGTCGCCGAGCTCGGTGGCGAGCGATCCCGCCGTGTCCAGCTCGGGAAAAATGGGTGCGGAATGGAACCGGTTCCTGAGAAGATCGAGACGGATCACGAGCGATCCCCCTGGGAAAGGGTCAGGGCCAGTCCGAGTGCGGTGGCGCATCGGGGAGACAGCTCGGAGAGCTGCTCGGCCATGGATTCCGCGGACGGGAAGGGCAAGGAGGCGAAGGAATCGAGGAGTCGAACATCGGCGTGGATCCCGGTGCCCAGGCGGGCCGCGAATCCGGTTTCCGCGGCACGTTGCCCGCAGAGAAAGACTCCTCCCAACCCATCGGACTGGCCTCGAACGAGGCCCGATCCTTCCTGGAGCGCCTTGGCACCCCCCATGGAGAGTTCGTCGGAGGGGTTGGTGCCCTGGGCGACCACCACCGCATGGCCCAGGAATCTCCGTTCCTGCGTCCAGAAGATCTGGAGATGGCGGTCGTCGGCGAGCACCACGGCGACGAGGCGGTCGCTCCACGACGGGTAGTTGGTTTCGAAGGCGTTGGCCGCAGCCACGATGTCCAGACTGGCTTCCTGGAGCGGGATGTTCGCCGCATCGCAGATGCTGGCAACCCGGTTGGCCGCTGTCCGGCGCACGGAGGCAACCAATTGGGCGGGCTCGTTGTGGGGACCCAGCCCGTGCGGCATGCAGTTGATCCAGAGATCGTCGTCGGGAATGCCGAACCAAGTCCTCGCCTCGAACCTGGCGGCTTCTTCCAGCGGGAGTTCGGAATCCGGCTCCATCAGACGCAGCATGGCTCCGACTCCGGAAAGGGAGATGGCCACCGCCTTCACCCCCTTGTACAGTTTGCGCTCGGAAAGCCAGGCGTGCAGGCCTTCGCCGAGTTCCGACGGGCTCTTCCGACCGTGCGCATCGTTCCAGGTGGCCACATGTTCGATCTGGTTCTTCTTGGGATCCAGCGCGACCAAGGTGCAGTGCTCCTCACCCAGGTCCAATCCGACGACGAGATTTTTTTTTGCCATGGGAAATGAGTGTACCAGTCAGAAGGTGAGGTGGGAACGGAGTTTGTCGAGTTTTGCCGGACCGATGCCCCTGACGCGCAGCAGGTCTTCGCTCGACAGGTAGGGGGATTGGGAGCGTGCATCGGCGATCCGCTTCGCCAGGGCCGGCCCGATGCCGGGCAGGGATTCCAATTGGACCAGATTCGCAGTGTTCGGATTCAGGCGCCCGGTAATCTTTTGCGCGTGCTGGGCTTTCGGCGTCGAAGGGACGGGGATTTCCCCGATGGAATCCGCGGTCGAAACCGGTTCGGAAGTCCATTCCAGCGGAGTTCCCCGGATTTCCAGCGGGGACAGGGACAGGCGCGCCTGGGCACTCCTCCAGCCGAGTCCGGCGAGGAAGAGAGCTGCGGTCAGCCCGAGGAGGCGGATTTCTCCTCGGCTGAACACGTTCAGACGGAACTCCGCATTTGTCGTAATCCTAACATTTTTCTGGACTTACGCAAATTTTTCGCGCGCCAGGGCGGCCTGGACCAGTCCCATGAAAAGAGGACTGGGTGCAAGCAGGCTGGAGGTCAATTCCGGATGGAACTGGCATCCCAGGAAATAAGGGTGCCCCGGAAGCTCGATCACCTGCATGATGGGAACTCCCGGTGCTTTGCCCGAAAAGACGAGGCCGGCGGCTTCCAACTGCTCCACATAGTCCGGATTCACCTCGTAGCGGTGGCGGAACCGCTCCCGGATCCGGAGCACGTTCCCGTAGATCCTGGAAACGGCGCTGTCCTTGCGGATTTCGATGTCGTGTCCGCCCAGGCGCATGGTGCCGCCCTTCTTGGTCAGGTTCTTCTGGCCGGGGAGGTAGCAGATCACCTTGTGGACCACGGGATGCTCGGGACTTTCCACTTCCTCGCTGGCCGCACCGCCAAGGCCGCAGACGTTGCGTGCGTATTCCACCACCGCCAACTGCATCCCGTAGCAGATGCCCAGGAACGGGAGGCCGGTTTCGCGGGCGCATTGGATGAGCTTGATCTTGCCTTCGATCCCACGGGATCCGAAGCCGCCCGGAATGATGAGACCATGGACCCCGGCAAGGGCCGCAGTGGGGGTCTGGACGCCCTTTTCGATTTCGCTGGTCTCGATCCACTTGACCTCGACCTTGGCGCCCAGGTGGGCTCCGGAGTGCTCCAGCGACTCGATCAGGCTCGCGTAGGAATCTTCCAACGCGGTGTATTTCCCGCCGATGGCGATCTGCACGGTGCGATCGGGGTGGTCGTGGTTGCGCTTCACGGCTTCCACCCACTGGGACCACTCGCCCAGGTCGGGCGGGGAGTAGATCCCGAGCTTCTTGTGGATCAGTTCCGAAAGGCCTTCCTTCTCGTACACCAGCGGGATCTCGTAGACGGATCGCACGTCGGGGCCGGAAATCACGGAATCCTTCTCCAGGTTCCCGAACAGGGCGATCTTCTCCTTGATGTGGTCGTCCAGGTACTCCTGGCAGCGACCGATCACCACGTCCGGATAGATCCCGAATTCGTTGAGGAGCTTGACTCCTTGCTGGGTGGGCTTGGACTTCTGTTCGCGGACCCCGGAGGGGACCGGAACGTAGGTGAGGTGCACGAAGAGCATGTTCTCGGGGCCCACCTCGTGGCGCATCTGGCGCAGGGCCTCGATGTAGAACAGGTTCTCCAGGTCTCCCACGGTGCCGCCCACCTCCACCAGGAGGATGTCGGCCTTCTCTTCGCGGCTGATGGCGAAGATGCGCTCCTTGATGACGTTGGTCGCGTGGGGGATGAACTGGACGGTCTTTCCCAGGTAGTCGCCGCGCCGTTCGCGTTCCAGGATCTCCTGGAAGATCTTCCCCATGGTCAGGTTCCACCCGAACTTTCCCTGGATGCCCAGGAAGCGCTCGTAGTGCCCGAAATCCATGTCGACCTCGCCCCCGTCGTCCAGCACGAAGACCTCTCCGTGCTCGATGGGGTTCATGGTGCCCGGGTCGGTGTTCAGGTAGCCGTCGAGCTTGACGGGCACGATCTTGAGCCGGGAGCAGAGCAACCGACCGATGGAAGCCGCGGCAACGCCCTTCCCCAGCCCGGAAAGGACGCCGCCCGTCACCACGATGTATTTGGTGTCGCTCTTGTTCGCGCCGGACATCTACTGGGCTCCTTCCCTAAGCCACTCTGCCAGGACCGTGGAAATATGCTCCCTCCGATCCACCGCGGCACGGGGCCAATGTCCGGTGACGGCCCGAACCCGCATTCCGTGGGCCAGG
>CAYXXL010000270.1:898-4687 GCA_964469025.1 uncultured Fibrobacteria bacterium | reverse complement strand
GGAGCCGGCCGCGTCCGTGTAGTTGGTGGAGTTGGTCACTGGAGTGGCGGTGATCTTGGTGCCATCCCGGTAGACGTTGAACCCGGAGACGGCGTCCATTTCAGGCGCCAGCAGGCGCCAACTCAAGTAGATCTTGTTGCCCCCGGTGTTGACGGCGATCAGGCCGCGGTCCAGCCACTCCATGTTCCGGGTGCCGAATGCCAGGGATGCGATCAGGGTTAGGAGCGAGATGGTCATTGGTTGTTCCTCCGGGGCCTAGATCCATGCGGTGATCGGGCACATGGGAGGATAAAGCGGATCCTTGGTTTTCATCGCTGAATTAGGGATCCGTTGATCCTTTCCGTTGAAGATCGTTCAACAACGCGGTGTACCGCGTCACCCCCCGGGTTCCTTCCGGAGAAGGAACCGAGGACGACGATCAAGAATTGCCGGACGGTTCCCGGGCTTCCCTCAGGGCATGACCTTCTGTTCGTCGATGATCACGCCGTCGCGAACGATCTCGATGACATGGATCCGATTCGCGAAGCCGTGGGGCGCCTGGATCAGGGTCTCGCCTTGGCCGTGCAGGAGGCTGGACGCCACGAGCGAACCGTCCAAATCGACCACTCGCGCCTCGAGTCCATCCTGGGCTCCGGCCATCCGGAGGGAGAGGGTCCCGTTGTGGAACGACGAGGACACGATGTGGTCGCTTCCCTTTCCGAGAAGCGCGGGTGCAAGCCTGGTGGTGACGAGGCTGTCGGGCTTCACGAACACGCCCAGGAATGGACTGAAGGGAAGCTGGAACGTGGCGTAGGGGTCGGGCTTGGAGGGATCGAACGCGGCGTAGTCGTCCGAAAGGAACTTCGCGAACGTGAAGTTCTGCACCTTGATCTGGGTGGCCATCGCCTTGGCCAGTTCGTAGCCCCCGTAGTCGTTCCAGTGCGTGTTGTCGGCGAGGGCCGAGGTTTGACCGGGAACGGTGTTGGCCGGGAAGTGGGTGTAGGCCTTGGACGCGTTCGAAGGGCCCAGTGCCTCGATGAACCGGGAACTCATCGCGTTCAAGTCGATGAACGGAATGCCGTTCTCGGCAGCCACGGCGCGCATCGTGTCGGGGAAGGCTCCCAGGGTGTTGGCGGCCTTGGTCCCGGAAAACGACAGTCGGGCGGTGGGCGAAACCAGCACGATGTTGGCCTTCTTGGCCTTCACCGCCGAGATGAACTGGAGCAGATACGTCTTGAACTGCGGTGCCCCGTAGACCTTCATGTCGTTGTGGCCGAATTCCACGAACACGTAGTCGGTCGGCTTCAGGTAGCTGGTGACGTAGTTGAGACGCCCCTCGCCGATGAACGACGACGAAGCCAATCCGGATTCCGCCTGGTCGGCGATGGATACACCCGCCTTGAAGAAGCGAGGGAAGTTCATTCCCCAAGTGCTCCAAGGCTCCTGCGGCTGGTCGACTAGGGTTGAATTTCCGCACAGGTACACGGTGATGCTGGTGTCCACCGGTGTGATTTCCATCTGCTGGATCACCGGTCGGTTGCCGTTGAACTCGATGGTCAGCATGTTGTCCAGATCGACGTAGGTCGCCTCGCGCCCCGTGGTCGAGATCTTGCCGCCGGTAGCGCTTGTCGTGCTGCGGCGATTCACATGGAAGGTCCGTACCGCCGTCTGCCCGGCCGGGATCTGCCAGCCTTCGATCATGAGGCGCCGTTGCTCTGCCCGGATGGTCGCCTGGACGTTGTAGTCCTTGCTGCCCAGGGTCAGTTTCACCTCGTAGTTCCCCTCGGGGACGGCCACCGAGAAGAAGAGTGCGTTGTTCAAGGGGTAGTAGAATGGATCGCCCGTCCAGTTGTAGGGGTTTTTCCCCGCCGTCTTTCCCTCGATCCCATCCTTGCTGGGAGTGTACTGCACCAGGGTATTCGTCTTGAAATCGAACCCGTATCCCTGCGCCGCGCTGTAGGCGGGCGTCGTTGGGGTGATGGTCTGGAAGCCGGCGATGGGCGTGCTGCTGAAGTTGTACTTCATAGGCACCGCCCCAGGGGCGAATTGGGCCAGCGCCCCGATCAAGACTGTCAAAGCGGCAACCCTGAGGGAATTTGAACTGTCGATCGCGCGATCCATCTTGAACTCCTCCGTGCGGGGCCTCGAGATGAGGCCACTTGGAGAAAGGAATCGCATATCGCGGGACATCCATGGTCCCGTTCCGAATTTCCCCAAGCATTTCCGTTGAATGGAGTCCAACGCCAAGCCGGTCCCGCCGATCCTCGGACGTGGCGCATCCAGTGCCGGAACGGCCTCGCCACGCTCACCCGCAGGGGCCGGGGAGTCCCCGCGGCCAGTTCCGGAAACCTCAGGAGTGGTGAACACAGTTCAACGCTACGGTGGCAGCCATCCACGAACGGAAAGCCTACAGTCGGACTGCGCGGTACTTTTTCTCCCGGTAGGTCTGCCGTAGGCATGGCTGATGCGATGGATTCCTGTCAAAAGGGGGGGTGGAGCTTGCGAACACGGACGGTGATGAGCTGGATTGCGATGCTCGGCGCGGCGACATGGGCGGCAGTGGGCAACTTGACGGGTGTGGTCGAGGACGCGAATACCGCCGCCCCCATCGTCGGGGCGGTGGTTAATTGGCCCGGGAAAGGGCTGATGGCCACCACCGACGCCAACGGCAGGTTCTCCTTCGCCTTCACCACGGCGATCAACTCGGCATCCTCCTGGCACGCCGTCCAACCGCATTTCCTTCCCGGCGTCGGCGTCGTGATTTCCAACACCAAGACCTCGTACGTGCGGGTGGACGCGCTGGACCTCGAGGGACGCTTGGTGGCCACGTTGAACAATTCCATCCTGGACCCCGGGGTCTGGGCGATTCCCACGACGAACCTGTCGCGCGGCAAGTACATCTGCCGAATCAGTTCCGCAAGCGGGACTTCGGCCTTCAAGTTCGTGGTGATCGGCAACGATCGCTCGGGACCAGGCACATCGACGCGGCTGTCGGATGCTGGAACCCTCTCCTCGGCGCGCGCGGAGGCCGCTTCGATGGTGGATACACTGACCACCACCAAGGGAGGGTACCTTCCCGACACCCTGCTCTGGACGGAGAAAGCCGTGGACAGCGTGGTGATCCTTCTGCAGGACACCGCTACCTCGGTGGCCGCTCCTTCCGCCAGGATCATCGTGCCGTTCGACACCAATTGGAAGTTCAATTTGGGAGATGCGGCCGGTGCCCAGGCCACCACCTACTCGGATGCGTCGTGGACCACCTTGGACGTTCCGCACGACTGGAGCATCGCCGGACCCTTCTCCGCGACCGCGCCGAGCAGCGGATACGGTGGATACCTTCCCGACGGGATCGGGTGGTACCGCAAGCACTTCACATTGCCCTCCAGCCTGTCGGGCGACCGGATCTTCGTCGACTTCGACGGGGTGATGGCCAACAGCACCGTGTACATCAACGGGACGTCCCTGGGCACCCGGCCCAGCGGGTACACGTCGTTCCGGTACGAGCTCACGAGCCATGTGAACTTCGGAGGCTCGGACAACGTGATCGCCGTCAGGGCGGACAACTCGGTGGAACCCGCCTCCAGGTGGTACACCGGAGCCGGCATCTACGAGCAAGTCCGGTTGCTCGAGGTGAATCCGGTCCACATCGACAAGTGGGCGACGTACGTGTCGACACCCACCACGAGTTCGGTGAAGGTGCAGACGACGGTGGTGAACGAAGGGGCGACCGCTCAGAGCGTGAGCATCCAGGAGACCCTGCTGGATCCGGACGGGGCCAAGCTGCCTCCGGTGACTTCGGCGGCGCAGAGC
>CAYXXL010000270.1:0-888 GCA_964469025.1 uncultured Fibrobacteria bacterium | reverse complement strand
GCGAGCTTCAACCTCACCGTTCCCGTCTCGAACGCGCAGCTTTGGAACCTGGCGACTCCCAAAATGTACACGGCGGTCACCACGGTCCTGTCGGGGTCGAAGGTGCTGGACGACGAATCGACCCCGTTCGGCATCCGGACCATCGAATTCAATCCGACCACGGGGTTCATGCTCAACGGCCAGAGCGTGAAGATGAAGGGGGTTTGCCTCCACCACGACATCGGCGGGCTGGGATCGGCGGTTCCGCAGCGGGCCATGCAGCGTCGGCTCGCCATCCTGAAGAGCCTGGGGGTGAACGCCATCAGGGCCTCGCACAATCCGCGCGATCCGCTGATGCTGGACCTGTGCGACCGGATGGGATTCCTGGTCCTGGACGAATTCTTCGACGTGTGGACGTCGCACAAGTACAACATGCCGGGCGACTACGCGACCTACTTCAACCAGACCAATCCCGCTACCGGGACCAAGTGGTACCAGTCCGACCTGAACGACGACGTCATGCGGGACCGCAACCATCCCAGCGTGGTGTTCTACAGCATCGGGAACGAAATCCACGACGCGATCGGGACGCGGGTGCCCCTCGCCACCAACATGGTCAAGATCTGCCACACCCTGGATCCGAACCGGCCCGTCACGCAGGCCTTGCTCGATCCCAACACCGCCGGAGACTACCCGGGGGCCAGCGGCATCAATCCCGCCTATCCCACCGGGTCGCTGGACATCCTCGACGTGTTCGGCGTCAACTACAACTACACGGCGTTGGCCGCCGCCATCGCGATCTCCCCCGCGCATGCCGGCGTCTCCACCGAGATGGGCATGAACCCGGGTCTGTGGTCCAGCTTCTACATGAAGAATCCCGCCGTCGTGGGCGAATTCCTCTGGACGGGA
>CAYXXL010000269.1:0-4687 GCA_964469025.1 uncultured Fibrobacteria bacterium | reverse complement strand
ATCCACCAGGATCTCGCCTCGGCGGTGCCCCAACGGCTCGGACCGGATGGCCCCGGTCCAGGGTCGATCCACCCGGGATGCGGCGCTTATCCAGTTTCCGTCTGACCCCGTCGGCGGCGGTTTCCTGCGGCCCAGGCCTGCGGACATGCTTACCGCCGGGGATCATTTTCAGAAAAACCTGTTCTGCGCCCAAAGATCTTCGTAACTTGTCCAATTAGCTGAGAATTCGCGGACGGGCGGCCATTATGTCCCTTTCAACCATCAACCTCGAAGCGGCTCTTTTGGTTGCCCAAAAGAATGGAAATCTCGATGAGATCATCCGGATTGCCACCGAATTGAGAGGAATGGAAGCAAAAGAGGCCGCCCAATGGCGCGAAGAAAATTCGGATCGCATACGAATTTTCACCACGGGGCTGAATGCCGCAAAAACGGCAGCGGAGTGGAAGAGCGTCATGGAGCGGGGCTACCAGCTTTTCTGCTTCGATGCTCCCGTCGCCTGCGGTGTCAAAAGCATTCGCAAAAAGACCGTGATCACGGATGCCCAGATCATCGCCGTGTTCGGAAGGGATGGACAGAAATACAGGCGTTCCGAAATCGCGGAACGATTGGAAATCAAACCCGAACGTGTTCCGCATATTCTGAAGAACCTCTTGGGGAAGGAAATCACCAAGGAGGGCGAATTGAAAAGCACGAAATATTTTTTGACGCCTGAATAGGGTCCGAACCTTTTCCCCACAGGGACACTTCCCTCACAATGCCCAATGGCGTCGGGTCCGGTACTTCCCGCTGGCCTCGACCGGCGCGACGAACACCGTGCCGCGATGTTCCTAGATATTCCCAAGAACGCCAACTGGACCGCTTGGATCCATCGACAAGAGCGGATGCGGAGGGACCACGATCTGGCGATGGAGGAAGCTTCAAATGAATGCAACTCAACTGCCCTTCCTGGTGGAGGGGATACTGATCCTGACAACGATGATCGTCGGATATTTCCTGGGCAGGGGCGGAAAACCCTACGGCAAGGCGAAACTGGCCATCCATGTCTTCCTCTACGCCTGGTTCACCACGGGTTTCGGATTCATCGTCCGCGGGCTTTGCATGGCCCACACCTCGAACTGGATCTGGGTCCCGGTTGTCGCGATGGGTTCGATGATCCTGGTGCAACTGGGGACGGGTATCGCGATGATGGCGGCCAGAAAGGTTGGGACGATGCTTCCGAAGGTCCACATCGCCGCCGCGGTCCTGCTGGTCCTGTCGGACATCTGCGCGTACGTGTTCGCGGGGTGAGGCCGGAGGAGATGGCGTTGCCTAGCCCGCACCTCTAGACGAGCATCTGGTCGCCCCAGTCGCGGATTTCGAAGGACTTGATCAGACCTTCCGGGATGAAGGGGTCCTGCGCGACGAACTCCTCCGCGGCTTGGCGGCTGCGGAAGATCGCCATGTTCCCCCCATTGTCGGTGAACGGGCCGATCCCGATCACTTCGCCGCGTGCGACGAATGCATCCACCACCACCTTGTGACGGGGATAGACGGCCATCACGGCATCCATGCCGACGCCGCTCCCGATCCCGATGACCACTGCCTTCATGGTTTGCCTCCCCAGGGTGGAATGCGACGTAGTCTAAAATTTACTGGGGCCCTCAGTCCCCCTGGACTGCGGACCGCTCGTGCGCCAGGAGGGTTTCCAGGACCAGGGCGAGGTCCTCCATTCGAAAGGGTTTGACCAGGCTGGTGGCGAATCCGTGACCACTCGGCTCGATGACCGCCGGATTGTCGGTGTAGCCGCTCGAAGCGACCAGCAAGGCATCCGGGCGAATGGCGAGGATTTCCTTGGCCGTGTCCTTTCCCCCCATTCCTCCGGGGATGGTGAGATCCAGGATGCAGACCAGGAACGGGTCATCTTGCTCCTCGGCCAGGCGGAAGGCTTGGACGGCTTCGATTCCGTTTCTTGTCGTGGTGGGCTCGTACCCCAGGAATTCGAGCATTTCCGTCATGAAGTGCACGATGTATTCCTGGTCGTCCATGACCAGGATCCGTCCTTTGCGCGATGGAATGTCCGAGAGATGGGAGGAGTCGTCCGAACACCCGACGGTGCTACCCGGATCGGCGGGGAGGAATACGTGGAACGTGGATCCCAATCCGCTTTCCGATTCCACTTCCATCCAGCCGTCGTGCCGCTGCACAATCGAGTAGACGGCCGCGAGCCCCAAGCCGTTCCCGGTGGACTTGGTGGAGAAGAAGGGCGTGAAGATCTTCGACAGGATCTCCTGCGGCATGCCTGTCCCGTTGTCGTGGACGACGATTTCCACGAAGTTTCCTCGAGGGGAGGCGATGTCTTCCGTTCCGGGCACCAGGACCCGGTTTCCAGCGCCCACCTCCACGGTTCCTCCTTTGGGGGTGGCCTGCCTGGCGTTGAGCACGAGGTTGTCGACCACCTGCCCGATCTGGCCCCCGTCGCAATCGCAGAACCAGAGATCCTCGGCGATGCCGAAGGTCGCCGAAACATTGGAACCGCTGAGGGCGAATTCGGTGCTGTTCCGGATCAGGATTCCGAGGTTCTGGATATTGCGGACGGGAACGCCGCCCTTGGAAAACGTCAGCAGCTGCTGTGTCAGTCCCTTGGCGCGGTCGAACACGTCCATGGCTCGGGTGAGGATCTTGTACGTCTCGGCGAGCTTCCCGTCCTGGGCGCATCTGCGGGCGAGGCTGATGTTTCCGAAGATCCCGGTGAGGACGTTGTTGAAGTCGTGCGCGATGCCTCCTGCGAGGACTCCGATGGATTCCACGTTCTGGACCCGGTGGAGAGTTTCGGCGAGCTTCAGTTTTTCGGTCATGTCGCGGAAGACGACCACCACACCGAGCAGGTTTCCGGCATCGTCCAGGATCGGGGCCATGCTGTCCGAGATCGCCATCTCCCGCCCGTCCTTGGCCACCAGGCACGTATGGTCGGGAAGGTTCAGGACCTTCCGGGTCTCGAGCACCTTGGCGACAGGATCTTCCCGCTTCTTGCGGGTCCGTTCATCCAGGATCACGAAGATCTCGGGCAACTTGCGTCCCATGGCGTCTTCCGAGGTCCATCCGGTCAGATCTTCGGCGACCTTGTTGAGCATCGTCACCCGGCCTTCGGCGTCCGTCGTGACCACGGCGTCCCCGATGCTGCGCAGGGTCACGGCGAGGCGGTTCGACTCGCCGGTCAGGAGCAGGTCGCGGGCCCGCAACTCCTCCCCGAAGTGCTTCTGTTTGCTGCGATCCGTCCGCAGCGAATCGCGTATCCTGCGCTGGAAGGGGAACATCAGCGACGGGCCGGGCGGCGGGTGCGAACACCGCCAGGTGGAATCGCGGCTTGGGTTTGGACGAATCCGTTGCGATGCTGCATTTGGTTGACTCTCGAAGGATGACAGAAACCGTTCCGATTGCTCCGTAGCAACATCCAAAACGCGATCGTCTGCACCTTTTCCCGGACACTGCGACGGCACTTCGGATGGGACGGCTTCCAACAGATTTGCGGCGTCGTGGAGAGGGGGGTCCACCATGGTGTCCGGTGTGGGCACCCCTGGCGCTCTTCCAAATCGGGGGCGGCTGGTGAAACACCGTTGTTCCGTTGGGACTCTTGGAACGGAGCGATCTTGCCGGTAGATTCTTTTGCGTCTCAATCTTGAAGGAGTCGTCATGAAGCTCGTCCACCTGTACCTGAACTTCCCCGGCACCGCCCGCGAGGCGTTCACCTACTACGAGGGGGTCTTCGGGACCAAGATCCTCTTCGCGCAGACCTTCGGCGAGACCTCGTTCGCGGGTCCGGTCCCCGATTCCGCCCGCGACAAGATCATGCACATCCAGCTTCCGATCACCGATGCGGTCCACCTCATGGCCAGCGATTCGGTCGCTGGAATGGGTGGGGATCTGGTGGTCGGGAACAACTTCCACGTCTCCGTCGTGGCCGAAAACAAGGAGGAGGCCGACAGGGTCTTCCAGAAACTCTCGGATGGCGGGAAGGTCACGATGCCTCTCGCGAACGCTCCGTGGGGCCCCTACTTCGGGATGTGCACGGACAAGTTCGGTGTGAATTGGATGGTGAGTCTCGAGAATGCGGCTTGAGCCTTTGGGCCTGGCGCTTCCCTGCGGGACGGGGAGGTGGCTGGGCGTGAATGACCAGTTCGGTCAGATTCTGTAGGGAACCTCGACCCAGGGCAGTTTTCTGGGGTCGAAATCCTTGGTGTTGCGGGTGGCCAGGCGGTGCTTGTGCAGCAGTGCGCAGGCGGCTTGGAGAGCATCGGGAAGCCTCCAGCGATGGATTCGTTTCAGGCGAGCCGCCTCGTCCGCCACTTCCGCGTCGATGGGATGAAGTGGAAAGCGATCCAGGAATCCGCGGACGGTTTCCGTTCGCTCGGCATCCAGACCCGCCAAAACCTCGGCCCGGGTGATCGCGCTGATCGACAGCGAACCCTCCCGTTCTTGCAGGAATCGCTCGGCCCGGTCGACACCATTCAGCAGATCGATGAGAATCACGGAGTCCAGAAGCCAGCCGGAGAACCTCGTGGAACCCGTCATCGTGGCCCGACCGGCAAACTCAGGACCATTCCTCCCGCAACCGCCGCTGCACCTCCAAGCCATCCTCGCCCTTGCGGATGCCCTTGATGGCCGCCAGAGCCCCCGCCCAGTCCAAACGACCCGAGCCGCTGTCGGCGCG
>CAYXXL010000268.1:0-4733 GCA_964469025.1 uncultured Fibrobacteria bacterium | reverse complement strand
ATTCAAACTGCCCACCCTGCTGGACACGATCAAGCCGACCACTGCGGCGCAAATCAAGATCGATACAACATATACTCAGCTAACCCCCTCCAATTTGAACAACCTCTCCCCGGCTTGGGACTCTGTCACGGTCCAGAATTCCGTACTCAACCAAGCTTGGTATGTCGATGACCAGAAGAATCCGGACGGGACCCGCGGCAATCGGGGTGCGTTCTGCTTCGACACCGCAACAGGAGCCACATCTTTCGGATGCACACCCAGCGGTGTCGTTCTCGCTTTGGATGATCAAAAGATCGTGAGCGTCAAAGGGACAGGGGTTCTGATCCCCATGATCATCAGCCAGACCAATGGCGTGACTGGCGCACCCTCCGGGGGATACAGTGGCTTCCAAGTGGATTCCGTCTACTACTACAAGGATTTGCCCTGGGGAAATCTCAGTACGGCTGTCCAGACCGGTCCCGACCTTTCCAAGGTCGGATACCCGTTGCCGCAAAGACTGACAGGCACTTGGAACGGGACTTCGGGCTCCGCATTGTCGGTGACTCTCCCCGCCGCGTTGTCGGCCACGGAGGACGTGGTGCGATTCGACGTTTTCATGAGCGCCATCGATCCTTCCACCGGTGCCCGGGTGACCACCATGGGGATCTACTTCTACAGGAAGGTCACCAACCAGCTGAGCATCCAATTCTGTTCGGATGCCGCATGCACCCAGGTCATCACCTCCGCACGCGTGGGTGACAAGGTCTACATGAAGACCACAGTCACCGACGCGAGCGGTAATCCGGTTCCCTCCATGAATGTGGTGCGGGTCTACGTGAGCCCCAACCCCGGCGAGATCAATCTCCTGACCGGCAACCTGGTGGACACCTCCCAATTCCTGAACTCATTCACGGGGTCGTTCACCACTCCTCTGGACTTCCAGAGCACCGGGAACATTTCGGTAACCGTCACCGGGCTCGTGGGGGCGGCGACTTCCACGATCGGTGTGGTGGGGAATGGCTCCATCACGGTCAAACCAGGTCTGCCCTATGCCGTCCAGTTCACGAATCCGGAGACCTACCAAGTCACCAAATGTGGCGGCAATCCCAGCGACACGACCTTGGGCTGCAACGAGGTCCAAGGGGTGCAGGCCGACCAGGGGACGCTTGTTGTCTACGACAAGTACGGGAACACGGTTGACACGGCCGCCACCGTGAGCGTGAACATCACGGGAGCCTTCCAAGGGAAGATCGCCTCCGCCACCGCATTGGCGGGAGGGACCACGAAGTTGGGTGCAACCGTGACAGCGGTGGCCTCGGGCATTGCAACGGTGAATGTGCAGACCAGCCCGACAGGGCAGGCTACGTTCTGGATCTACGGGGATCCCGGACCCAGCGGAGCTGGGTTGTATGCCCAGAACATCTTCCCGTGGGTCGAGTTGACCGGCTCGGTGGTCCAAGCGACCTACCCGGTCGCCGCTCCAGACACCGCCTATGCCCGGTTGATGCCCCCTACCGGCCACCTGGCATGGAAATCTCCGTCCCAGATCGATACATTCATCCTCACGCCCCGACCGGTGGTCCTTTTTCTGACCAAGGACGGGGCCACGGTGGATGCCGGAAATCCGAACGCGAATTCGGCGGTGTCCATCTCCGCGACATCCAGCTTCATCCAGTTCTTCGCCGATTCTCTCCTGACCCAACCACTGGCAGGGACGGTCAATCTGTCCGGGGGAACGGTTCGCTTCTGGGTGCAAGCCACGAAACCCACGGCTGGATTCGACACCTTGTTGGGACAGATCGTGGGTCTGAGCACTACCAACCCTGGACTGCCCGCCAGATTCTCCAACCCGCCGCAGCCGCCCACACCCGTTCTCAAGTCCGCTGTCTTCATGGATGCCAGTTGCACTGGAGCACCGGATTCCATCGTGGTCAAATTCGATCCGGCCGGGTCGAACCGCACCCTGAAGACCGATGCTCGGATCGATTCCATCACCATCACCTCCGCGAGCGGGGCGGTGGTCCGACTGGATTCCACGGCGGTGAACGTCAGTTCCGACAGCACCTACATGGTGATCACGCTGCCCAGCAGCGTCCGCTCCAAGTTCACGGTCTACGACCCGGCCGCGACCATCCAAGTCACCGCCGCCCTGGTGCGACTGCCGGCGGCAGACACCATCGTGACCATGAACGCCACCCCCCTTGCCGTGACCGACGGCATCGGTCCGCGGCCCGTGGCGGCGACGATCGTCGAAAACGACGTGGCGAACACCCCGGATACCCTGAAAGTTCAGTTCAGCGAACCCGTGAACTACACGGGATTGGCGTTCCCGTTCCAGATCATAGACGCCACCGGGGCGGTGGTCCCTGCGCCAGGGATGGCCGTCACTTCTTCCACGGGTTCCGGTACCGCCAACATGACCTTCGTGGTGACCGGAAACAACGGATTCTTGGTGGCAGGGGAGGCTTTGGCCATCAACCCCGGGACGGGACTCTCGGATCTCGCGGGCAATGGAGGCCGATACTCGCAGTGCAGCGGCGACACCGCCCAAGTGGTCCTCGTGCCCATCGCGGTACCCATCGTGAGCGCTTGGATCTCCGATGTGAACGGGGACGGCATGGCCGACCAGATCACCGTGGTCTTCCGCCGACCCTTCCAGAAAGCCACCGAGGCACCGGACAACCTCGTGATTTCCAACTGGCCCGGGGCACCCGCAAACACCACCCTCCTCTGGTCCGCCCACGACTCCATCGGACCGGCCACCTATACCTTCCCGATCAGCTTCCCGGAAGGTGCCACGGTGGGCGGCAATGTCGACGGAAGCGGCAGCATCACCTTGAACCAGGGCCCCATCCGCAAGGAAACCTCGGCGCTTGTGGATTCCGTGCCTCCTGTGGCCGTCGGGGTCGCCAAGCTGAGCCACGGCTTGACCAAGGACACCTTGACGGTGACCTATTCCGAACCCGTCAAGGCGGGCTCGGGATCCATCACGCTGGGAAAGAAATCTTCTTCGGGAACGGATGCACCACTCGCTCTCGTCGGCACCGGATCCGGGACGGTCTGGACCTACGTCATCACTCCCGGATACGTCAAGGTCGGAGATTCCCTCCGGATGTCCATCACCAGTTCCGCGTTGGTCTCCGCAGACAACGGTGAAGCACCAGCGGGAAGCGGAAACGCGCCGTACGTCCCGGTGGTCGGCGGCGACGGCATTCCGGATTCGGCCATCGTTCTGGATCTCAACGGCGACGGAACCGCCGATGCGGTACGGCTGGTCTACGCCAGCCCGCTCAACGGCAATCCCAGCTTCACATTCACCTGGGGTGGCAAGACCGTCACGGTGGACAGCACCGCCTATGGCAAATCTCTCCAGGGCACGAACGGTGGGATCATCAAGGTGTCCGGGTTCCCGGCCCTCGTCACTTCGGGACCGGGCAGCGGGACGACCCAAAGCTTGGTTTCTGGATCGGCCACGACGCTTCTACCGTTCCCGTTGATCGACGGCATGGCACCGGTGCTGGATTCAGTCTACGTCACCTACGGGCAGGCCGAAGGCGCTCCGGATACGGTTCGGTTCAAGGTCTCCGAGCCCTTCGGGACTCTTCCGACGGTCTCGAGCCTGTTGACCATCGGGAGAAATGGCACCGCCCTGCCCTTTGTCCCCTCGGATCCGACCGCAAAGCCCTTGCTGGTCAATTCGACCACCTACCAGATCGTGTGCGACAGTTGCGTGGATGGAAGCGGCTTCTATGGCCTGCCGGGATACGGCGATTCCGCGAAGCTCATGAAGGGTGTGCCGGACGCGGTCGGAAACCACGTGGGAGACACCTCCCGCTGGGTTCCCGTGCTCACGGGCCCGCATCCCGTCCGCTACTTCGCCGGAGTCTATCCGAGCGGCGGCGTCTTCGTGGTGACTCAGGGATCCACCCAGCCCGCCGTCATCCAGAATCTGCCCGAAGTGACCGCCTGGGTGCTCCCGGTGACCGCGGATTCGACCGGTAGCTGGTCCGCGGTGGATGCGACGACGAACGGGGGGACCTCCAACCTGGATGCCGCCACCGCCAAGGGTGCCCTGCTCGGCGTCACCCTCACCTTGAACACCTCGTTCGACGGACAGTTCATCTTCTACGACAACCTCGGGGTCTACGCTGGCAAGATCGATGTGACCACGGACATCAAGGACCTGACGAGCAAGGGATTGGTTTCGCCCACGAACGGCAAATACACGATGGTCATCGGATTGCACGACAGCAACGCCAGGACGCTGGCCAGCGGCGTCTACATGGCCCGGGTCATCAGCTTCAGCGAACAGACGGTGAACGGAGTCATGCAGCGCGTGATGATCCAGAACAAGCTCTTCAAGTTCGGGTACAAGAACACGGGCAAGTGAACCCGGAAAATTCCTTCCTTCACGTGCCGCTTCCCCACGGGGGGGCGGCTTCTCCATTTTCGGGAAGAGGGTTCCACACCGGGCGGCCCAACCGGATGCGATTGTTCCCGGGTGCTCCCGGACGTGGGGTGGTCAAAATCGGACAGGTCGAGCACCTCGTTTGGGGAGCGGCGGCCTCCGAGATGGAGACCGGACTTCGTTGCACGCGGGTCGATGGAATCGGTCCCATGGAGCATCTGTCCGCCGCCGCGGTGGTCTTGGGGGTGCGGGGATGGATCCTGGAGGCCGAACATCCAGACCTTCCTCTATTCGATGGTTCCGCTGCCGCCTGGGCGGAGCTCATCTCCAGTTTTCCACGGGTGGA
>CAYXXL010000267.1:0-4743 GCA_964469025.1 uncultured Fibrobacteria bacterium | reverse complement strand
TTCCGGATAAGGAACGAGCCTTCCAAGAGCTCGGCGTAGCGGTTCACCGTCTGGTAGTTCACTCCCAGGGCGGCGCCGAAGCCGGATGCGTTCCAGATTCCCCCGGCGCCGTGCGCCATCATGCCCCAAAGACGCCCCATCGTGGAGGTCTGGACGCCCATGCCGAGTTCCAGGACGTCCCTGTGGATGAAGGTCCGCTCGTAGGCCTCGAACCAGTCGAAGCGCGAGGCGTCGTCCGGCTGCAGCCACGCTTCCGGATAGCCTCCCCGGAACCACCGGTCGGCCACCAGGTCCGCGACGGATTCCGCCGTTTGGGAATCGGATGCGATTTCCTGGAGTTGCAGGACCGGAAGTTCGATGAACGCGATGCGTCCGGCAAGACTTTCGGATATTCCTCGAACGAGATCGAAGGACGCCGAACCAAGCAGAACCCATCGCCCCTTGGTCGAGCGGTCTTCGTCGGCAAGCGCTCGCAATACCGGGAACAGATCCGGCAACCTTTGGGCCTCGTCGAGGATGACATGGTCGCCCAGCGTACGCAGCCGCGCCTCGATGTCGGCCTCCAGAGGTCGTCGGTCGGAGGGTCGTTCCAAGTCCAGGTAGGACCAGTCCGGTAGGCTTTGCTTCGCGAACGTGGTCTTTCCGCATTGTCGGGGCCCCAAGATCGCCACGATGGGAAAGTTCGCCAGTTTTCTTTGGAGCTCCGTAGCCCATTCTCTGTGCAACACAACTAGTAAATTACAATTTTAAATTGTGATTTACTAGCTTGGTTCCGTGAAAACGGCAAACCTCAAATCCAGCCTCGCGAGAGCGAAGGCGAGTTCTTATGCGGTCCGACGGAGAATCGGAGTCTTGCGGACGGCCTGAAAATTCGCTGAAAAAGCACCCCCAAGGGGATTCGAACCCCTGCTGACGGACTGAAAACCCGCTGTCCTAGGCCTCTAGACGATGGGGGCAAAGGAGGGGCAAAGGTAGCACGACCCCTTGAGCTTGTCCACTGCGCACGTGCACGCTGTGGGATCCGCGTCCTCCCGGCTAGGGACGCAACATTTTGCGTCCCTAAGCGGGCTTGGCCACGATGTTCACGATCTTGCCGGGCACAACGATCTCCTTCACGACCTGCTGCCCCTCCAGGAACTTGAGCACCTTCGCGTTGGCCTTGGCCAGGGCGAGCAGTTCCTCCTTGGAGGTGGTCTTGGACACCCGCGCAATGTCGCGCACCTTGCCGTTGACCTGGAAGGCGATCTCCACGGTATCGTTCTCGGCCTTCTTCGGATCTCCCACGGGCCATGGCTCGTAGGCCAGGGTGTCGCGATGGCCCATGAGGCTCCATATCTCCTCGGAGAGGTGAGGGGCGAATGGGGCCAACAGGAGCACCAGGGTCTTGGCGGCGGCCCTCGGCACGGACCCCGCCTCGAAAAGGCCGTTCACGTACACCATGAGCTGCGAGATGGCGGTGTTGAAACGCATCCCTTCGATGTCTTCCGAGACCTTGAGGATGGTCTGGTGGCGCAACCTCTCCAACTCGACCGATTCCGTCTCCGAAAGCGGTTTGATCGCGACGGTCTCCGCGTCTTCGTCCACCAGGAGGCGCCACACGCGCGACAGGAACCGATAGACGCCCTCGATCCCGTTGGACTGCCAGGGCTTGGCGCGGTCCAGTGGACCCATGAACATCAGGTAGAGCCGCATGGCGTCGGCGCCGTGGCTTGCCACGACCTCGTCGGGCGTCACGACGTTGCCCAGCGTCTTGGACATCTTGGCCACGATCTGCTCGAGCTTCTCGCCCGTTTCCCTGTGGAACCATCCTCCGTCGCGCTCCTCCACCAGGCTGGACTGCACGGTGGCCTTGCGGGAATCCTCGTAGGCGAACGCTAGGATCATGCCCTGGTTGTAGAGCTTGTGGAAGGGTTCGGGGTGTTCCACGACGCCCAAGTCGAACAGGACCTTGTGCCAGAAGCGGCTGTACAGCAGATGCAGCACCGCGTGCTCGGCGCCACCCACGTAGAGGTCGACCGGCAGCCAGTACTTGGCGAGTTCGGGGTCGATCGGGCGCTCGGCGTTGCGGGGATCGATGTAGCGTATGTAGTACCAGCACGAACCCGCCCACTGCGGCATGGTGTTGGTCTCGCGACGTCCCTTGCGGCCCGTGACGGGATCCGTCACATGGAGCCAATCGACGGCGTTGGCCAGCGGACTTTCGCCGGTGCCCGAGGGCTCGAAGCGCTCCATCTGGGGCAGGCGCACCGGGAGTTCGGAATCGGGGACCAGGGAGATGGAACCGTCTTCCCAATGGATGAGAGGGAACGGTTCGCCCCAGTAGCGCTGGCGCGAGAAGAGCCAGTCGCGCAGACGGTAGTTCACCTTTGGTACGCCCGCGCCCTTGGCCGCCAGGAACGCCGTGATCTTCTCAACGGATTCCGAGAGGCCCAGCCCGTTTAGCGAGATCTCGCCGTTGGCGCTGTTGATGTGCGGGCCGTCTTCCTCCCAGCATTCGTCCTCCACGCCGCCATCCAGGACTCGTACGATGGGCAGGTGGAATGTCTTGGCGAACTCCCAGTCGCGGGAGTCGTGGGCGGGAACGGCCATGATCGCGCCGGTGCCGTAGGTGGCCAGAACGTAGTCGGAGATCCAAACGGGGATCTGGTCGCCGTTCACGGGATTCACGGCGAACGCGCCGGTCCACACGCCGGATTTCCCCTTGGCGAGATCGGTGCGCTCCAGGTCGGACTTTCGCGCGGCCTGCTCCTGATAGGCCTTGATCGCCACCTTCTGTCCGTCGGTGGTGATGGCCGACACAAGCCGGTGTTCGGGGGCCAGCACCATGTAGGTGGCTCCGAACAGCGTGTCGGGCCGGGTGGTGTAGACGCGGATCTTGTCCGAACCGCCCACCACCTGGAAATCGACCTCGGCACCGTGGCTCTTCCCGATCCAGTTGCGCTGCATTTCCTTGATGGATTCGGGCCAGTCCACGAGCTCCAAGTCGTCGATCAGGCGTTCGGCGTACAGCGGGATGCGCAGCATCCACTGCTTGAGGGGACGCTTCACGACCGGGTGGTTTCCCTCCACCGAACGGCCTTCGCCGGTGATTTCCTCGTTGGCGAGAACGGCCTTCATCGCCTCGCACCAGTTCACGCTGACAACGGCCGTGTAGGCCAGGCGATTGGATCCGATGAATTCCGCCACGGCCTTTTCGCCACGCGCCTTCACGTCGGTCGGGATCTCCAGTTCCGCGATGGGTCGGCCCTTGCGGACGGAGGGATCGTACCAGGTCTCGTAGAGCTGGCAGAAGATCCACTGGGTCCAGCGGTAGTACGAGGGATCGGTGGTGTCCACCTCGCGGTCCCAGTCGTAGGAGAGGCCCAGCGACTGGATCTGGCGGCGGAAGGTGTCGATGTTCTTCTTGGTGGTGACCGACGGATGCGTGCCGGTGCGCAGCGCGTATTGTTCCGCGGGAAGCCCGAAGGCGTCCCAGCCCATGGGGTGGAGCACGTTGAATCCGCGCATGCGCTTGTAGCGGCTCACGATGTCGGTGGCCGTGTACCCTTCCGGGTGCCCCACGTGGAGGCCCGCCCCCGAGGGGTAGGGGAACATGTCCAGCACGTACGCCTTGGGCTTGGATCGGTCCAGTTCCGCGAGGTCGGGCGTGCGGAAGACCTTGCGGTCGGCCCAGACCTTCTGCCACTTGGGCTCGATGGACTGCGGATTGTAACGAGGCACTGTGGGGCTCTCCGGATCGCTGGTGTGAAGAAGCGGGAAAAATAGCTGACTCAGAGGGGAAGGATCGGATCCCCGTCTCCCTCGTAGTTTGGGAATGCGGAGGTGCTCCCATGAAGGAAGAACCGGACCTGTCTCCCGAACGCGACCTGGTTTCCATCGGGAACTACCCCAATTCGCTGGTGGCCGAAACCGTGCGCTCCTGCCTGGAGATGGACGGGATCGAGGCCTTCGTGTTCGACGGAGAAATCTCGAACATGAACGGACTCTACACGACGGCCTTCGGCGGAGTGAAGGTCATGGTGGCGAGTTCCGACCGCGACAAGGCGGAAGCCATCCTCGGCGAAGGGGAACTCGCGACCCCGGAAACCGCGGTCGCTTTGCAGGACGAGATCGAGCCGGACGGCATCCATTGCGAGAAGTGCCACTCGAAGCGGGTTCGCACCCGCGCATCGTGGAATCTGCGGGGCGGTGCGGCGAGGAGTGCGTGTTCACGACTTTTCGGGCGCACGCGGGTGACGATGTGCCGCGACTGCGGGTTTTCGGTCAGAACCTGACAGGTCCGCGAAGCCTCATTCCTTCTCCCGTCGCGCATCGAACCACTCCAACCTCTTCTTCAGTTCCCGTTCGAATCCGCGCTCCACCGGCTGCCAGAAGGCACTCCCCCGCAGGGTTTCGGGGAGATGGTCCTGGCCCGAATAGGCGTCGGGGCTGTCGTGGTCGTAGCGGTAGCCCTCGCCCACGTCCCGTCTGCGATCGAAGGCGGTGACGGCGTTCTGGAAGGTGGCGGGAACCGGAAGCTGGCCGTGCTCCTTGACGGCGTCTTCGGCCGCTTTCCAGCCCGTGTAGAGGCTGTTGCTCTTGGGAGCCAGCGCGAGGTACAACGTTGCCTGGGCCAGCGCGAGGTTGCACTCCGGAAGTCCCAGGTGTTCGCAGGCGTCGCGGGCGGCCAAGGTCTGGACCAAGGCCTGGGGGTCGGCCAGGCCGACGTCCTCGCTGGCCATGCGGATCAGGCGACGGGCCAGG
>CAYXXL010000266.1:0-4756 GCA_964469025.1 uncultured Fibrobacteria bacterium | reverse complement strand
GGCTGACAGCCAAATAGACCCCTTCAATTCACCCACACTTTTCCCGGAAGAGCCGGAATATTTGACCAGCCCGTCGAGCGAGGCCCCGAAAGGGGCCAATGCGAGCCCGGCAAGCACCGGCGGGGGATCCGTCACGGGGGCTGCGGCCAAGCCCCCGTGCACCGGCTGCGCCGCAGGCGCAAAAAAGAACCCTCAGCGGAGATCCAGATCCAACCCCGGCAGGGCCCGCGTCTTCTCCATCCGCACCGCTTCCAACGCCTCCGCGTCCAGACCCAGGAGGTCCAGGATGGTGGGTGCGATCTGCGTGGTCTGCACCGGAGTCTTGATGGTGCTGGGACGCATGCCGGGACGGGAAACGACCAGCGCCACGTTCACGTCGTCGTGGGCGAAACCGCCGTGCTCCGCGGTTTTCGTCGCGGTGGGGCTGGTGTAGATGACGCCCTGGTTCGGAACCACCACGATGTCGGGGGACCGGCTGTCCTCGAGCGGATCCGGGAAGAAGTTCTTCACGCCTTCGCCCGCGAAGACCTCGGAGATCTGCGCCGTGGCCTTGTTGTCGCGCAGGGTCTGGGCAACGATTTCCGTCTTGCTCTGGTCGCGAAGCCAGATCAGGGCGACGTCGTCGGCGGTCACCTGGGCGGCGAGTCCGGGCTCGATGGAGTTGATCAGGTTCGGGATGATGTGGCTACTGACGATGAGGCGCTGGGAGAGGTCGATGGGACTCTGTCCGTGCTTGGCGGTGAGGATGATGGTGGTGGAGCCCAGCAGTCCGCGCTTCTCCAATTCATCCACCATCATTCCGATGGACCGGTCGGTGTGGTCCAGTGCGTCGGCCAGTCCCGTGGTGGGGGTGCCGGAACCATCCACGTAGCCGACGGTCTTCTCGCCCACGCTCACGGCCTGGAAGTTCATGCCGAACAAGGAAGGCGTCCCCACCCTCTTCGCGCCGGTGTGGTCGAACCCGTCGATCTCGTGGAGGAGCGCCGCCACCTTGATGTCGTCGTAGCCTTCGCAGAGCGCGACGCTGGCGGTGAAATTGGCCGCGCTGTTGATCTCGGGGGCGAACAGGTCGTCCAGGCCCTTCCCCGAGGGGCCGTTGAGGATTTCGTAGGATGGGTGCTTGTCCGACCAGGCGGTGCGCAGTCCGTTGGCCTTGGCCACCTCGAAGATGGTGTTGACGCGCAGGAACTGGTGCGGGTAGACGGGTTTGTTCCCGTGGGAGGGATCGATGGGGAGTTTGGCCGGGTCGATGCCGCCACCCGCGTCCAGGCTGTCGAGATCGACATCCACGGTCTCGTCGTAGACCACCTCGGTTCCGCGCACGGAACCGTCCGAGCCGGGAGCGGCCAGCAGGCGGTCGTAGCTGTCGTCGTAGTAGACCCCGGTCGAGACCGGAGACCCGCCCGTGGCCATCGAGAGCATGCCCGGATACGAGTCGGAGGGCTTGGAGGTGGAGGCCGACGTGTAGGTGGCGCCGTTCTTGGCCAGCCGCGCCAGGGTCGAGTTCGGATGCGACGCCACGTAGTTCGCCAGGTCCAGCGAATGCAGTCCGTCGACGCTCAACAGCAGGACCCGGCGAGCATGTTCGCCGCGCTCCTCGGCCCGGACGGAGACCGAGGCTCCGGCGAGCGCGAGGCCCAGGAGCGGCGTGCGCAACAGGGGAATTAGGCGCCGGATTCCGGCGCCGACTCTGGATGTGTGATTCATGTGGATTCCTGTGGAGAAATGGAGTGCGAAGGGACCTCTCGGATCCCGCACAAGAACCTACGGAGCGACGTACCCGTCCGTGTTCCTGGACCATTTCTGCCGGAATCTGTCCGTGTTGCGGAACGACCAGGATGCGGGATTTGGCGATATCCGATTCCCGTGCTCCGGGCGGGTCGACGCGCCGCGCGACAAAAGACGGACCGCTCCGTCTGCCTTGGGATGGCAGGGAACCCGAGGAGAGCGCCCAGTGCCCGCGCGGATCCGCGGCGGCGTGGCCACCATCGACCACGGGAGGATCGTGGCCCGCGACACCCCCTGCAACCTCAAGGGAGAGCACACCTCCACCACCACCCGGATCCGGATGTCCACCGCGGACCTCCTGAAGTCGGGCGTGGCCTTCGACATCCGCGGCTTCGTCGTCCGACCCGTGGACGGCGCCTTCGTCACCCTGGCCATCGGAACGGTCTTCAAGCGCGGGGGGCACCGGCAGGTGTCCCCGGGCCCGGTCCGGGCGTCGATCTCCGGAGCGCGCCGCAAAGGCGATCGCGGACCTCCCGGATGAACCCATCGGCCTGGGCACGGGTCCGGATCCGTTGGAAAGCCCGGATCGCGCCAGGCTTTCCGAACAACGAGGTCCTGCGGTAGTGGCGCAGGAAGGCCACGTGGAGGAAGGCGCGCTGGATGGAAGTGAGAGGTCCGTCGCCTTCGACCGCGTCGTGCGCCCCGGGAGGGATTCCCGAATCCGCGGGATCGGGGAGCGCGGTCGGTGCATCCGTCCGGGGCGACGCCAGGGACAACAGGTGCTCCAGCGAGTTGGCGGCCGCGTCGCGTCTGGTCATGGGTTCGAATCCGAAAAGACCCTCCACCGTGGCCAGGAGCGACGTGTGGTCGTAGGTCGTATGGTCCACGGTGTTGGCCGGGATCAGGGGGGAGATCGCGATGGCCGGAACGCGCACCCCCAACTGCCCGAAATCGAAGTTGTGGTGGTTGTTTTCCGGGCGGACGATGGTGTCGCCGGGAGGTTCGGCGGCCGGTGGCGGCACGTGGTCGAAGAAACCGCCGTGCTCGTCGTACGTGACCAGGAGAAGGCTTTCGTTCCAGTGGGGAGAATTCCGGATGGTCTCGTACACCTGCTTGACGAGCCGCTCCCCGTGGGTGATGTCGTCCAGGGGGTGCTGGGAATCTCCGGATGTGAAATCCTTCGGCTTGGTGGGCAGGATGTTGCCGTAGTTCGGTTCGATGAAGACGTAGGGCGTCGAGAACTCCGGATCGTTCACCGCTTCCGCGAACTCGTCGAACCGCCTGAAATGCCCCTCCAACCGGCGGGCGGTCATGCCGCCGATGGCGAAGACCTGGGGGAATTCGTCCCCCATGAAGACCTTCCAGTCGTAGCGGGATTCCTCCAACCTGTCGAAGATGGTGCCGTTTTCGAACCGGTAGCCGTCCAGGAACGTGGCCGAGGCGCTTTGGAAGCTGGAGGGGCTGTCGTCGAGACCGCCCGAGGTGGCGGCGTGGAGGAAAAAGCGGTTTGGCCAGGTCGGGCCCGGCATGGAGGAGAACCACCGGTCGCACACCGCGAATTCCTTCGCCAGGGCCGTGAGGACCGGCACCTGCTTGGGATCGAAGCAATGCATGATGGATTCCGGGTCCGTCCGGTTGGGCACGACGCCATGGACGTTCGCGAGCCCCAGGTAGCTGGCGATGAACCCGGAATTGTCGATCGCGGGATACCTTCCGTTCCGGTCGGGATAGGCGGGCGGGGCGATCGCGCCGCTCCCGTCCCTGGTGTAGCCGCAGAGCTGCAGCAGCACGTTTTCGAACTCGTGTCCGGGATCCGGCGGGTGCGTCCCGTCGCCGCGATCTCGCGCGAGCGCGAAGGCCGCCGGACGCGATGCGGAGACGTCGCGATCCCCCGCCTGGGGGTCGGGGTTCGCATGCGGCCCCTCGCGGGTCAGGTCGTCCACGTGCGTCGGTTCGCCGGTCACGGCATCCCGGCCGGAAACGTCCGCGAACCCCAGCATGTGGTCGAAGGATCGGTTCTCGAGCACCAGGACGAACACGTGCTTGATGCGGCCGGGCGGCAGCCTCCGACCCCCGGACAGGGACCGGACGCGGTGGCGCACCTCGGCCAGGAGCAGGCGAAGGCGATCCACGGTCCAGGACCATGCCACGCAAAGCGCGATCATGCGGGAAGCCTAGACGTGCTCGAAGAGGTCGATCCGCCAACCATCCCCGGCGCCGTAGCCGGCCAGGATGAACTCCACGTGCAGGTCCAGGGCCTCCATGGCCTTGGCCGCGAGCTCCATCGCGGTGATCCCGGAGGGCAGCGGCGGGCGGGCTTCCAGCATGCGCACCAGGTGGCGGTAGAGATCGACCAGGTACAGCACGTCGTTGGCGGCGTACTTCAGCTGCTGCGGCGACAGATCCTGACGCGACCAGTCGGTCTGCTGCATCTGCTTGTCCAGTTCGATGCCCAGGAACTCCCGGACCAGGTCCTTCAGTCCGTGGGCCTGGGTGTAGGTGCGGACCAGGCGGCTGGCGGCGCGGGTGCAGAAGAAGGGAGCCACGCGCACGCCCAGGCTCTGGCGCAGGAAGGCGATGTCGGAGGTGGCGAAGTGGAAGAGCTTGAGGACCTGGGGGTCCTCCAGGAGCTTGCGGAGCCGCGGCGGGCAGTCGGATCGGCCGGACGTGCGGACCAGGGCCACGTTGCCCCGGGCGTCGCCCACCTGCACCAGGAGCACCTGGTCGCGGACCAGGCGAAGGCCGTGGAGTTCGGTGTCGACGGCGATTTCCGGCAACTTGGACCAGAGCGCCAACTGGTCTTCGGTGAGGTCTTCCTGGAGGTGGTATTCGCTCATGTGGTGGCTCCGCGGGGTTCTCGCCAGGCGGCGTAGGCCAGGCCCGCACCGGCCACGGCGACGGTCGCCGCGAGCCATGTCCAGGAGGCCTCGTCGATTTGCGGTGGGAGGGTCCACCCGATGATGCCCAGGAGCACGAGGTGGCCCAGGTAGTAGGCCAGCCCGTGCCGTCCCAACAGGGCCAGGGGTCG
>CAYXXL010000265.1:0-4760 GCA_964469025.1 uncultured Fibrobacteria bacterium | reverse complement strand
TGGTAGGGGCGGGGACGGCTGCCCTGGACCCTGGCGAGCACCCCGTTGGGCCCGACCTCCAGATCCAGCACCTGGCCGCGGCGGGCGTAGGTCCTGCCCTTGGCCAAGCGCGATCTGCTGGCGTTGGACGGGAAGAGCATCTCGAAGGAACGGACCCACTGCTCCGACCACCAGAATCCGCGCGTCTTGTCCACGGGAGGAGGTTCCGGACGATCGCGGCGCTTGCGACGTTTGCGACGGTCGTTGCGGGGCCTGGGCCCCTGTCCGGGGGCCGCCGACCCGTCGGCGGCATCGACGCGAGAATCGTCCGTACCCGAGGAACCGCCGCCATCGGCGTCCGATCCGCCCTGCGCGAAGTCCGGTTGGGCCACCCGGAAGACTCCGGAGGGAATTTCGTCCATGTCGTCCTGGACCGGTGGCAGCACCCCCCCTCCGGGGACCGTCGGCCCTCGCTCCGGATGCGTCCGGGCTGGAACCGGCGATCTCTCCGCTTCGGGGTTCCGGCCCTTGCGACGGCGCCGCTTCTTGCGGACTCCGTTGGAAGGCGGATCGCCCGGCCTGGATGGAATCTTCTGCTCCCTGCCCTGATCGGAGCGCGCCGACACAGGGGGCTGATCCGGCCTGCGGTTGCGCGGCCCGATCCGGACCTTGGGCTTGCGCGAAGAGTTGTGTCCGCCCCGACCCCGACCTTCGCCCCTTCCGGAGTCCTCCGGTCGGGCCTGGTTCTCCGGTTCATCAGCCATCGTCTTCCTCCACGGCGTCCTCGCGCAACGAGAAGGCTTCGCGCAGTTCCTGCACGGAGAGTTCGGTGAACAGCTCCGTTCCGTGCCCCACGATGCGGTCGGCGAGATCCTTCTTGGAAAGGATCATCTGGTCGATGAGTTCTTCCACCGTGCCCTGGCACACGAACTTGTGCACCAGCACGTTGCGCTTCTGCCCGATGCGGAAGGCGCGATCGGTGGCCTGGTCCTCCACCGCCGGATTCCACCAGCGGTCGAAGTGGAACACGTGGCTGGCCGCCGTCAGGTTCAACCCCGTGCCGCCCGCCTTGAGGGAGAGCAGCAGCACGGGCGGTGAATCGGGACCACCCGCCTGGAAGCGGTCGACCATGGTGTCGCGCGCGACCCGCTCGACCCCGCCGTGCAGGAAGGGAACCTCGACGGAGAACCTCTTTTCCAGGTACTTGCGGATGAGGTCGCCCATCTCCTTGAACTGGGTGAACACCAAGGCCTTCTGGCCTTCTTCCAGGACCTCTTCCAGCATTTCGCCCAGGCGTTGCAGCTTGCCCGAGCGTTCGCCGAGCTCGGATCCGTCTCCCAGGAACAGCGTCGGATGGTTGCAGACCTGCTTGAGCCGCAGGAGGGTGTTGAGCACGATGCCCGACTTCGCGGAATCGCCGTCCCCCGCCGTTTCCGCCGACATGTGGTCTACCACGGCCTGGTAGAGGGTCGCCTGCTCCCGCGTGAGGGCGCAATACACCTTGTTTTCCTGCTTTTCGGGAAGATCCCCCGCCACCGTCGGATCGGTCTTCACCCGCCGGAGCAGGAACGGTCCCGTGAGCCTTTTGAGAAGGGCCGCGACCTGCTGGTCCTTCTCCTGTTGGATGGGCCGGGAGAACTTGCGCCCGAACTGTGCCGCGGTGCCCAGGTGTCCGGGGATGAGGAAGTCGTAGATGCTCCAGAGTTCGGAGAGCCGGTTCTCCACCGGGGTGCCGGTGAGGGCGAACCGGGAGGAGGCCTGGATCTTCTTGACCGCCCGATGCTGCCGGGTGCCTGGATTCTTGATGTTCTGGGCTTCGTCCAGGATCACCCGCTTCCAAGGAACCTGGAGAAGGTCTTCCAGGTCGCGGTCGGCGAGTCCGTAGGAGACGATCACCAGATGCATGCGTTTCGCGTCGCGACAGAATGCCTCTCCGTCCAGCCGCTGGGGTCCGTGGTGCAACCGCACGCGCAGGCGCGGCACGAACCGACGGGCTTCGCGCTGCCAGTTGCCCATCACCGAGGTGGGACAGACCAGCAGCGTGGGATTCACCTCTTCACCGGCGATGGCGCGGTCGATGTCGTCGGCCAGAAGCGCCAGCAACTGGACCGTTTTCCCCAGACCCATGTCGTCGGCCAGGCAGCCGCCGAGCCCGAAGGCGTCCAGGAACCGCAACCAGGAAAGTCCCTGTTGCTGGTAGGGCCGGAGCTTGCCGACGAAATTCGCCGAAACCGGCGCCTGCCCGGCGTGGCCCGGAGACTGCAACCTCTCGAAGACGCCGGCGAGCCAGTCCTCGGCGCGGGTCTCCCCCACCGCCACCGGACTCTTCTGGGGGGTGTCCGGGTCCGACCCCAGCACGCCGTCGGGTTCCAGGCCCAGCGAATGACGCATCAGCGTTCCCAGGCTGGCCTGACCCGAGGCGCTGGAACTGTCCAGGAAGTCGAGCGTCTTCTGGGCGGCTTCGGGATCGAAGACCAGCCACTGGCCGCGGTGTTCCACCACCGGCACCTTCAGCCGCACCAACCGCTTGAATTCGTCCACGGGGATGTCCACCCCGCCCAGGGAAACCTCCCAGTTGAAGTCGCAGAGCTGTTCCAGACCCACCATGGATTTTTCCGTCCCGGCACCGGCGGCGCGCGCGACGGACCCGGCGGGACCCGTGGGTTTGAGCCGAAGGTGGAGCTTGACTCCTCCTCCGATCTGCGCCTGGACCTTGTCCCACGAAGGCAGGAGCAGGCCATACCCCTCCTCGCGCAGGACCTGGGAATAGTCCGCGACCAGTTCCCTCACCTCGGATGCTTCCAGTTCCACGAATTCCGGCCGGGACTCCTGGAGGCTCCTCTGGATGGGAGGGAATATCCTCGCGGCCCGCGCGAGATCCGAGAGCAGACGCTCCTGCGGGGCCTCGAAGCGCAGGTCCATGCGCCGCAGGGTGCGACTTCGGGTTTCCCAGACTTCGCGGGCGGGCACCAGGAGGCTTTCGTCCTGCACCGCCTGGAGATGGAAGGAGAGACGCCAGCCATGTCCCTGGTAGATCCCCTTGTCGGTGACCTCGCCGGTTTCGGGCGGGTCCAGGCGAAGGCAGGTCCGGGCCTGGGAACCCGCGGAGTCGCCGTTGACGTGTTTTGTCCAGTCCTGCCATGCCGCCTGGAATTCGGGACTTGCGATCCAGACGGAGGTGCGCCCGTCCTGCCGGTCGGCGAACAGGCTGGTGAGCCAGGGACTCGAGGCGCCCAACGCGCCCAACGAGGTGTTGTCCAGGGCGTTCACGCTGGTGTCCAGCAGGACCCCGATGAAATCCCGGAGGAGCTCTTCCGCATCGGGGAGTCTTCCCGCCCTGGCGGCCCCGGTGCGGCAGGCCGAGGGCATGGCGTTCACCAAGGCGTCCAGGCGACGGGCGTGTTCCGGGTAGTCCAGGGCGGGGACCCAGGCGGCGCGGCCCTCCACGAGACCGGGCAGGTATTCGCCCTGCGCCAGGAGGTCGCGGACGAATTGCGCGGCCATCTGCCACAGGAGGAGGTCGTCGCCGGGGGTCTGGCCACGGATGGGTTTCCCTTGGGGCAACGCCACCAGGGCCTTCAGGGTGGACATGGGGACCGTGGCCAGGCCGGGAATGGTGAACGGTGCCAGCCGGTCGGCTTTGACGTCCGGAGAGAAATTGCCGGCCACCTGCCCGTCGCCGGAGCAGGGAAGAAGCAGGACCGCATGGATGGATTCCGAGGATATCCGCTCCTGCTTGATCTGGTTCACCAGCTTTTGTTCGGCCTGGTATTCCTGCAATCTGAGATTCAGGCAGGCTTCCAGTTCCTTGAGCACGGGGTCGGGCGCGGTGATGTGTTCGTACCAGGCGGGGCCGTTGCGCCCGCCACGAGGCCCCTGGAGGGACTTCAGCATTTCCGGTGCGAGCGCCTGTGGACTCTCGGACCACCAGAGAAAGCGTCGCCGATCCGGCAGCCACGCTCCGTGGATGATGCTCATAGGCATACGGACAGATGTTGTCCCTTGGATCGTCGCCGGAAACGAAAGGCGAACCGGCGCCGGTGGACGTTGAAATGGCTTTCTGATCAGAGGAACCGGTGACGGGGGTATGTCCGCACGATCCCGCAGAGTCTCCGAAACATACCATGGCCGGTGCGATTCCGACAAGGGAGAGAATTCCGAATGCCTTCGCAAAGCCGGTCCCCGCCCTTGACGCCGGCCGCTTCCGGATTAAATTTCCGGACCTTGCGGGCAGTTAGCTCAGCTGGTTAGAGCGCGCCGTTCACATCGGCGAGGTCACAGGTTCAAGTCCTGTACTGCCCACTCCCGATCGCCGCGAAAGCGCGGAAACGGGGCCATAGCTCAGTTGGTAGAGCGCTTCGTTCGCAATGAAGAGGTCTGGGGTTCGACTCCCCATGGCTCCATGGAAGAGAGGTCCGAGAGGATCCGGAGAAGGCCGGGAAACCCAACGAAATGGCGGGTCCCGGCCTTCTTCGTTGGTGGACGTTGTCCGGCGAGATCCGTTGAAATGTGCCCCCATCCAGGAAGAGTGCGTACTTTTTCCTTACTCTTTTGCCAAGAGCCTGAGAGGGGCCCCGCGGCAAAGGTTGGAAGGTACGCAAATGCCGAAGCTCGCCGATACCAAGGCCCCTGTGGTCTTTGCCAGCGCCAAACCAAAAGACAAGCCGTACCTGATCGCGGACGGGAAAGGGCTTGGACTTTTGGTCACTCCCGAGGGCACTAAGCGCAATACTGTTTAGTTACGGATGACAATGATTTTTGGGTTTGATGCTCTGACGGCT
>CAYXXL010000264.1:0-4807 GCA_964469025.1 uncultured Fibrobacteria bacterium | reverse complement strand
CTTTCGGGAGGTCCGATCCTACGTGGACGGCGACGATCCGCGCAGCATCGACTGGAACGTCACCGCCCGACTCGGCGAGCCGTTCGTGAAGGTCTTCGAGGAAGAAAGGGAACTCACCGCGGCGTTCATCGTGGACCTTTCGGGCAGCATGGGTGCGGGGAGCCGAGGGACCGTCATGCGCGAGGCGGCGGCCGAATTCTGCGCCGTCCTGGCCCTGTCCTGCCTGGGCACCCAGGAGAGCCTGGCCCTCCTGACCCACACCGACCGCGTGGAGTCCTGGCTACCGCCCTTCCGGGGGCCCCAGGTCCTGTCCCGGGTCCTGCGCGAAATCCTGGAGCGCCAAGTGGTGGGCCGGGGAACCAACCTCTCGTTGGCCTGCGACCAGTTGGGGCAGCGGCTCACGCGCCGGTCCGTGGTGTTCGTGGTCTCGGACTTCCACGACGATCCCGCCGTGTTCGCCCCGGCGCTGCGCAGACTGGGCGTGCGCCACGACCTGAACCTGGTGCGCGTGGAACCGGCGGGCTTCGATCCCCTGCCAGGAGCCGGTCTGGTGACCTTCCTCGATCCCGAAACCGGCGCGGAATTCGAGCTGGACACTTCGGACCCCGCGCTGCGGCGGGAACTGTCCAAAGCCATGGGAGCCGAGCTGGACGCGCTCCTGCGCGAGGCCAAGCGCTCGCGCGCGGTGGTGACCCGGCTGCGCACGGGAGCGGATCCCCTGGAGACCGTTCGGACCCTGGTGCGGTCGCGCTCGCTGGCCCACGGGGAGGCGCGGGGATGATCCTCGTCCAGCCCGATTCCATGGCCACCGGCGACACGGCCCGGATCCGATGGGAACTTCCCGCCGGCGCGCGCGTCCTGCGCGGCCCGACCGCCTCCGACAGCTTGTCGGTGCGCGCGGACACGCTCCATCCGGGCCAATGGACCGTCCAGCCCTTTTCTCCGGGCCGCTTCGGAGGCGATACGCTCCAAGCCATCGGTCCGCAAGGCGACACCTTGACGGAATCCGTCCAAACCTGGAATGTCCGATCCCGGATCCAGGGCTCCGACAGCGCCGCCGCTTCCTTGCTGCCTCCCCAACAGGTCCCCGTCCCCTTTCCCTGGGATGTCGTGGGGTGGGTCTCCTTGGGGCTGCTTTTGGCCCTGCTCGCGGTCTGGGCCTGGTCCAAGCGGAAGAAGCGCGCTCCGAAGCCGCCTCCGGTCCCGCCCAGGGACCCCTTGGACGTCTGCCGCGAACGGCTCGACGAGATCGCCGCGAGCTCGGAAGCCGGAACCCCCGCGAGGGAAACCGCCTTCGCCTGCGGGGAACTCCTGCGCGAGCTGCACGGGGCCCTCCACGGCTGGAAGGCCCCCGTGGAATCCACGAGCCTGGAGTGGCGGAACTGGACGCGGGCGAACCGACCGGAACCGGAAAGGTTCGCCCTCGACGATTTCCTGGCCCAGGCCGATGCCCTGCGCTACGCGGACGCCTCGACCGAGGCGGGTCCGCTGCTGGCGGAGGCGAGGCTCCTCCTGGAGGCCATCGGTCGCCACCGCGCGGAGGTGCCATGAACTCCGTGCGCGGTCTGGTCTGGCTCCATCCCCACCTCCTCTGGCTCCTTCCCCTGCTCCTTCCCCTGGGATGGTTCGGATGGAAGTCCCGGCGAAAGGTCCCCCGGATGCTCCACCCGGGACTGCCCGCCGGTTTCCGTCCGCGCGGCAGCGTGCGCAGGCTCCTTTCTCCGTTGCCGCTGTGGCTTCGCGTCGCCGCCGCGGGCCTGATCCTGGCCGCCCTGTCCAGGCCGGTCACCCGGCTGCCCTGGAGCGAGGACACCGTCAATGGCGTGGACATCATGCTGATGCTCGACGTCTCCACCTCCATGCAGATCCACGACGTGAAGCCCAGCCGGATCGAGGCGGCACGCCAGATCGTGTCCGAATTCGCCATGTCGCGCGACCACGACAGGATGGGACTGATCGCCTTCGCCGCGCGGCCCTCGACCCGGTGTCCGCTCACCACCGACCGCGAGGTGCTGCGCGATCTCATCGACTCCACCTCCAACCAGGGGATGGAAGACGGCACCGCCATCGGGGACGCCCTGCTCATGGCCGGCAACCGGTTGCGCGGCTCGCCCGCCAAGTCCAAGGTGGTGGTGCTGCTCACCGACGGGGAAAGCAACATGGGCGCGGTGGATCCCATCTCCGCGGCACGCGCCCTCGCCGCCCTGGGGATCCGGATCTACACCATCGGGCTGGGTACCGAGGGCACGTTCGTGCAGGACTTCAAGCTGCCCGACGGTTCCGTCCAGCACGGACAGGTGCAGTCCGACATGAACGCGAAGGACCTCTCGGAAATCGCCCGGATCTCCGGCGGCCACTTCTGGAGGGCGCTGGACCGGGACGCTCTGGAGAACGCCTACAAGTCCATCGACAAGTTGGAGCGCACGAAGATTTCCACCAAGGTGCACTGGGAAACCAAGGAACGGTTCCGCCTGCTGGCCGAACTCGCCCTGATCCTGTCCCTGGCCGCCTGGCTTTTGGAAACCACTTGGCTGCGGAGGAACCCATGATCACCTGGGCCAATCCCGAGCGGCTGGTCTGGCTTTGGCTGGTGCCGGTCCTGGTGCTCGGATTCGCGATTTCGGTTTGGCGCAATCGCCGCCGCCGCCGGAGTCTCGCGGACGGTGACATCCTCGCCAGGGTCGTCGTCGGGGAAGCGAAAGGGGTGGACATCGCCCGAGTGTTCGCCGCCTCCCTCGCGGCCACCGCGTTGATCCTGGCCCTGGCCCGACCGCAGTGGGGAGAGCACCTCGTTCCCGCACCCCTGCGCGGAGCCGATGTGGTCCTGGTGGTGGACGCCTCGCTCTCCATGTTGGCCCAGGACGTACCACCGGACCGGTTGGGCCTCGCCCGACGCGACCTGGAACGGCTGGTCGACAGCATGGGCCCCTGCCGGATCGGGCTGGTGGCCTTCGCCGGCAGCGCCATGCGGCAGATTCCTCTCACCGAGGACAGGGGCGTCGTGGCCACGTTGCTCGACGCCCTTTCGCCGGACATGCTTCCCTACGCGGGCACCAACATCGGCTCGGCCCTGGGTGTGGCGGCGGAAATCTCCTCCCGGTCGAACGCAACCCGCAAGGAGGTGGTGCTCGTGACCGACGGAGGCGACCACGGAACCGGCGCGGAAGCGGCCGCGGAGGCCATCCAGCGGTCCGGCGCACATCTGTGGGTGGTCGGGGTGGGCGGCGACAAGGAGGTTCCCATCCCGCTGCCGGGCAACGGAGTCAAATACGACCCGGAAGGGAACATCGTGACCGTGCGACTGGAACGGGGGCCCTTGGAAGAGTTGGCGAAAACGGCCGACGGCACCTACCTGGAACTCTCCCCCATCTCCTGGAATCTCGCACCGGTTCTCGCCTCGATCAATTCGGTGGTCGCCGAAGGGGGCCATCCCGGGATGCGCATGGAGAGGATCGACCGGTTCCCTTGGTTCTTGGGAACGGCCCTGTTCTTCCTGCTCCTGGAAATCCTGCTCCCGCGCGGAGGGAAACGGAAATGGTGACGATTTTTGCAGCGCTTGCGGCGGTCTTCTGCGGATCCGGAGCGAGGGAGAACCGAAAAGGGCTCGAGGCCTGGACCGAAAAGGACACGGCGGCGGCCATCCGGCACCTGGAAAAGTCGGCGCAGGACACCTCGGATCCGCGCTACGGGTACAACCTGGGAACCGTACAGTCGCTTTCCGGTCGTCCCGGCGCCCAGGAGTCCTTCGACCGCGCCCTCCACCTGGCCAAGGATTCCGTGCAGCGCGCCAGGATCCTCTACAATCGCGGAACCGCCCGGTTGGACTCCGCGCTCTCCACCCACGGCGATCCCTCCGCGGCGGCCCAGGACTTCCGCGAGGCGCTCAGGCTGCGTCCCGGCTGGCAGCAGGCGGCGCGCAACCTGGAACTGGCCCTGCGGAAACCCCCGCCACAGAAGGACCGGAACAAGGATCAGGACAAGAAGAACGACAAGAAGGACCAGGACAAGAAGGACCAGAAGAACCAGCCGCAAAACCAGCCGCAGAACTCCAACCCCAAGGATTCCTCCAACCAGGAGCAGCCCCCGCAACCCCAACCCGGAGGAATGGACAAGCAGGACGCCCAGCGGTTGCTGGACGCGGCCAAGGCGGACGAAGGCAAGCAGCTCAAGCGTCCGGTCCGCAAGGAGGCGACGGATGGTCCCGACTGGTAGGATCGCGGCCAGGATCGCGACGATTCTCCTGGTGGCGGCGACCGTCGCGCAATCCAGGATCCTGGACGCGCAGGCGCAGCTGGAGAACCGGCAGGTCCGGGTGGGGGAGCGCACCGCGCTCTACGTGACGGTGAGCACCGACAGCGAAGGCCAGGCCCTGCCTTGGCCCGAAGTCCAGACCGGCCCGGGCCTTTCCGTGGTCGACAAGAACCGCAACCAGAGCAGTTCGGAGCAGATCTCCATCGTGAACTTCAAGATGGAGCGCAAGCGGACCATCAACGTGCAGTTCGTGTTCCAGCTCGCCGCCTCCAAGCCGGGCAGCTACGCCGTGGGCCCCATCCTCTTCCAGGGACGGAATCTGGGCAGCGCCCAGATCAGCGTGGTGGAGGCTCCCCAGGATGTCCGCATCGCGACCATGGTGGGCAGGAAGACCATCTATGTGGGCCAGCAGATCCCCTTCACCTGGAGGCTTTCCGCCGACCGCCCCTTCGAAGTGCTGAAGTTCCCCGACGTGCGCACGGCCTTGGGATCCGGGTTCTACAGCGAATCTCCCGACAGCCAACAGCTGCGGATGAAGGTGGTGGACGAAAACGGG
>CAYXXL010000263.1:0-4855 GCA_964469025.1 uncultured Fibrobacteria bacterium | reverse complement strand
CCACGGTGGTCAACAGCGATCCGGATGTGGGCGACAAGCTCAAGGTCCTGTTCCTGGCCAACTACCGGGTGTCGCTGGCGGAAAAGATCATCCCCGCCGCAGACCTTTCCGAGCAGATTTCGACCGCCGGCCTGGAAGCGTCCGGGACCGGCAACATGAAGCTCTCCCTGAACGGGGCTCTCACGATCGGGACCTGGGACGGGGCCAACATCGAGATCGCCGAGGAGGTCGGCGAGGAGAACTGCATCATGTTCGGCCTGAAGACGGAGGAAGTCGCGGCGCTGCAGGCGAAGGGCTACAGGCCTTCCGAGTTCATCGCCTCCAATCCCGACCTCAAGCGCGTGATCGAACTGATCGAGACCGGCTTCTTCAGTCCGGAGAAACCCCAGCTGTTCCGGCCCATCGCCGACCACATCCGGCACAAGGACACCTACCTCCTGGCCGCCGACTTCGCCGACTACGTCCGCGCCCAGGACCAGGCCTCGGCCGGGTACAGGGACGTTCCCGATTGGACACGGCGTTCCATCCTGAACACGGCGCGGATGGGCAAGTTCAGCTCCGACCGGACCATCGCGGAATACGCCCGGGAAATCTGGGACGTGGAACCCGTGGGGCGCCAGGCGGGCTAGTCGAGGACCCGCGCCCGCGGCGCGAACCCGATGCGCAGACATTTTCCGACAGGCCGCAGGATGGTGGCGCCCACGGCCTGGGCGCGGGCCAGGGCTTCGGCGTCGGGATGCCCGTAGGGGTTGTCTGCACCAGCTTGCACGATGGCGTAGCGGGGCATCATGGCCCCCAGCCACAGGAGGTGGGAGGATGCCTTGCTTCCATGGTGTCCCAACTGGACCACGTCCGTCGGCTCCAGACGGCCCAGGAGCGCCAACTCCCCATTGGTGTCCAGGTCTCCGCTGACCACGAAAAGCGAACGGCCCCCGCGACGGAATTCGACCACCAGGGAATTTTCATTCGTCTCGAGCGAAAGGGACGTGTCCGCCGGTCCCAGGATCCGCAAGGTGACATCGTCCAGGACCGGATATTCCTGGAACGGAAGGGCGCGTCGGCAACCGGCCGCGAAAGTGGGGCAACGGGGGATGGACAGGAAGGAATCCTGGGAGGTCATGGCTCCGTGCAAAAGCAAGTGCAGCGGGAGACGCAGGCTGTCCAGACCTCCATAGTGGTCCAGATCGGGATGGGTCAGGACCAGGATCTGGATTTCCTTCACCCCCTGGGCCTCCAGCGCTCGCTCCAGGGCGTTCTGTCCTGGAGGGCCGGCATCCACCACCACGGCGCGGGCGCCTTCCACCAGGGCCACGCCATGGCCCTGACCGACATCGGGGACCACCAGGATGGGTCCATCATTTTCCTCTGGAGAGGTGGTCTGGCAACCTGCGAGGAGCAGGACCAACGCGAAAAGCATCACCAGGCGCATGTGAGAACCCCCTGACCGCGCAAGGCGTCACCCGAGGACAGATCGCTGGAACCTTCCACCCGGAATCCAAGGTCCCAATCATCCACCGGGATCCGGCCTTCGTGGGAGACCATGAGCATCGGTTGGGCGCCCCGTGTCCACAAGACCTCGGCGCGCAGCACGTGGCCGTGCGGGACCCAGCGAAGTCCCAGGGAGGTGGTCAACCCGGTGGTTCCGGTCGAATCGCTCCAGGATTGCTCCACCCAAGGGTGCAAGGTTCCGCAGGTGGTTCCAAGGCCGAACCTGGCCGAGCCCCAAGTCGTGTTCCGGCCTTGGTTCACCAAGCCCTCCGCGCGCAGCTGCAGATGCTCTTGAGGCCGCAGATGCGCCAAGACACTGGACCGCAGCATCGGGCCATGGGCAGAATCCAGCAAGGCCTGGGTCCGCCAGGCCCCCCCGACACCAGGGGAGATCCTGGCCATCAGGGCCATGTCCGCGGCGGCGCTGCCAGGCCAATTGGCGGGTACCCCGCCGTGGCGGAATCCGCGTGAGATCCAGCGGGCGGATCCACGCCAATGCCAGATCCCGTCGGAGGAATCCAAGCCGGCCCACAAGGCGGGATCGCCGCGCTGGTTGGTGGCCGCGCGCAACCGCAACCGCTCCCAATCCACTCCGGTGGACACCACGTGGTCCGACCCCGCGGGTCCCCTCTCGGCGCGCAAGGAGAGGTGGAATGGCCCGGCAGCCGCATGGAAGGACCCCGCACCCTCTTTGCCCGGGCCATCGCACCGGTCGGAGCGCCAACGCCCGCGCAGGGTCAGATCGCCGTCGGTGCCTCGGGTGTCGATTCCGTTGGGGTAAAGACCGGAGCCCTCCAACCAGCCGGAAGATTCCGATGGGGCCATCGGTCCGTAGGAATGGGACGCACCTTCCACGAGTGGATCTTCGGTCCAGGCATCCAAATCGCCCAGCCGCGTGGAAAGCGTTCGTGTGGACCATGACAAGATCCTCCGTCTTGGACCGCCGGGGTCGCTCCGCTGGAATTCCAGGAAAAGGTCAGGGGCGGGAGCGCCTTGGTACGAAACGCTCCTGCGGCTGCTGAAGGCCGATGCCCTCACCGCGTAACGCGCCGTGGAACTGTCGGCCAGGACGGAATCCTCCCAAGTGGGGAGGCCCAGAAGGGGGGAAAGGTCGCCTTCGCCAGGAAGAGCCAGGGAAGTCCAGGAGTCGGCGAGCAAATGGGAAGCGGCGAGCAGAAGCCATTTGGCGGATGATCCGGTCCGGTGATAGTTTTTCGCCCGATGCCCGCCGCGTTCCTCCTTTCCGCTCTGTTCGGCGCCTCCGTCGGGCCTCTGTTCACGGAGATCCAGGCCGACCCCGGCTCCGGCATTCCCGAATGGGTGGAGATCGAAGGCCGCGGTGGCCAGGATTTGTCGGGGTGGACCCTGGACGACGGCGCGATCTTCCGACGGCTGCCAGACAAGACTTCCCTTCCCGAAGGCGGGGTCCTGGTCCTCTCCCGGGATTGCCTCGCCTTGCGCGGGGCCTGGTCCGGGACTTCCATTCCCTGCGCCGGCCCCGCGGGATGGAACAGCCTGTCCGTGGATTCCGACGCGGTCGTCTTTCGCGACCCGTCCGGGAACGCGACGGATTCCGTCCGATGGAACCACCGCACCTGGGGCGATTGGCCCGCGGGCCGCAGCCGGGAGAGGATTTCCCTCCTGGCTCCGTCCTGCGATCCGGCCTCCTGGGTGGCCTCCACCATCCCCGGAGGCACTCCCGGCTGGATCCCCGCTTCGGTCTCGCCGGGCTTCGCTGCGCTCGCGATGGCTCCCGAACGCAAGGCGGCGGCGCCCGGTGGGGACAACCGAATCGATCTTTCGGCACCCGTCGGACAGCGGGTGGTCCTGGAACTCTACGACCTTTCCCGTCGGCGGATCGCACTTCTCTGGAACGCGACCGCCCCGCCCCAGGGGTGGATCTCCTGGGACGCCCGAGCGGGAAATCGGAATTTGCCGCCAGGTCTGTACGCCCTGCTCGCCCGGTGCGGCCAGGACTCGCGCAAGGCCTGGGTGGCCGTGGAAAAGCCGTGACCTCATGGATCGCCGCGTTGATCTGCCTGCACGGGGCCTTCGACGGGAGCTTTCCGGCGGCGGCGGTCGTGGGCCGCGGCGGCCCCGATGCCGCCTGGGCTGGCGAAGGCGATCCGCTGGAGGCCAATCCCGCGTTGGCGGCCCAGGCCACCGGCGTGGAGGCGGGAGCGGGCTGGACCCGGCCCCTGGACCTGCAAGGAGTGGACCTCTCCGGCTTCTGGGCGCACGCGCTCCTCTCCTCGGGAACGGGCATGGCACTGCGATGGCGGAATCTGTCCGCCGCGGACATCTACGGCGAAGACCTCGCCTCCCTGGACGTCGCCCAGTCCCTCGGGCCGTTCCACCTGGGCGGGGGATGGCGATGGGGTCGCCTCGAGATCGCCGGGAAGCCCCAAGGGAGTCCTCTCGGCTGGGCCGCGGGAGCGACCGCGACCCCGGTGGGATCGGTTCGGTTGGGTGCGTCCTGGGAGGATCTTTCCGGAGTGCGCCCCAACGGCCTTCCCCAGCCCTGGACCTTTCGCACCGCGGCCGCTGCCCAAGGCCTCGATTCCACCTGGAACGCCCAGATGGGGGGCGAGCTCAGGCAGCGAGGATCCTGGACCTGGCACGCGGGCCAGGAGCTCTGCCTGGATCCCCTCCGCCTCCGGATGGGATTGCGTGTGTCCCCATGGACCCTTTGCGCGGGAGTGGGCGGGATCTGGAAGGGGGTGATGATCGACTACGCCCTGGAGGACGGGCCGAACCTGGGGCTCCAGCACCATGGAACGGTCTCCTGGAGGTGGTGATCAGGAGCAGGTGCGCATTGGATTGTCGGAGCTGTCGGCGCACCAGGAACGACCGGCCATGGGATCGGTTCCGCTGGCCCCGCCGCGCCTGCGCAAGGTTCGAGCGGTGCTCGAATTGAGGTCGGGCCACCCGTTCTTACCGTCCCAGACCAGGGTACGTTCCGCCAAGCTGCCATCCGGAGCGTGGAGTTCCCACAAGGTTCCCGTGGTGGACCAGGCGACGGAAAGCGACAACCCGCACACCAGGCCGGGAGCGCCGTGCAGGGGATGGGAGGCCCGGGCGACGTCCGAGCAAGACACCCGGGACAGCGTGGCCAGGCCTCCCGGCGCCAAGGCCACGGATGCGGCAATGGATTCCGTGCCGTGGACCAGGGTGATCTGTCCCACCACCGAATCGGAGCCGGGATTTTCCACCAGCGCCCAGTCGGAGTTGCTCGAGTCGGAGAGTCCCCGGATGCGCAGTCTTCCGCTCGCGATCGCGTCGCCCGGGAAGAGCGCGGTGGCGTCGGTCTCGCCCCCGGCGAGGCCAAAGAGCGCGTGCCGCTCAACCGTGAAGAGTTTCAGCAGGC
>CAYXXL010000262.1:0-4881 GCA_964469025.1 uncultured Fibrobacteria bacterium | reverse complement strand
GGCGGCACCATCGCCGCCAATTTCCAGCGCTGGAGAGGCCAGTTCGATCCCGTCTCGGACAGCGTCATCGCCTGGGATACCACCGGCGGGGTGGTGAGAGCCATCGGTCAGTGGACGGGAAGCTACCGGGGCGGGGACGGATCGGTGGCGGCGGACGGATCCCGTCAAACGATGGTGGGGGCCGTTGTGGAAGGTCCGGGTGGTCGGGTCTTCTTCAAGGTGGTGGCACAACCCGGGAAGGTCCGGGCCGAACACGACGCGATCCTGCGCTGGATCCGATCCGGAAAGGCGCGCCTCCGGTCATAACCACGGGACGGGCGACTGTCCGGCTCGGGTGCGGTCCAGGAATTCCAGCCAGTCGCCGGAGGGAATGGGCGTGCCGCCGCCATGGGTCCAGACGTAGGTCCATCCTTCCACCGCGCTTCCGTCCTCCCGCACGATCCTGCGCATCTCGCGGCGAAACAGCGATCCCTCCAAGTCGTTTGGGTCGCACCCTTCCAACTCGTCGATGCGACACAGGGCCGCCTCGGGAATCCGGAACAGTTCTCCGTGGACAATTTCTGTCCCAGTCGCGAGTCCGGGATAGTCGCCGAGATTCCGGAGTTCCCCCGCGACAGTGGCCAGCCCGAGCGATTCGGCACCGCCCAGCCGCGGAGCCGCGGGCTGTCCGCTGCGCAAGGTCCCGTAGATGAACAGCAGGCAGGCGGGTACGCCATCGGGCAATTCGTGGTGGTGGTGTTCCATGGTGGAAGGAATGCTAGAACCGGGGGACTGATGTTTGCAGGAGCACGGGATCTCGGTATTCCTCTGTTGCCGTTGCCCCCCAATTCCATCGCAACGGACGTTCCCGTCGTTTGCCGTTTTGTAGGGGCGATTCATGAATCGCCCCTACAACGGCCACGTCCACGGCGGTTGCGATGTCGACGATGGATCGATACGTTCCCCATCCGTGGATTGTTCCCGAGGGATTGGCGGATCCGGTCCCGGGCTGGCCCCTGTGCGACGGCAGAGGCGCAGCCTCGAAAAATCGCTTAGGCGATCGCCACCTGCCGCGGACCCAACTCCGGCTTGAGGTAGAGCTTCACGTCCAGGAGGCCGTTCTCGAATTTGGCCTCCACCCGGTCGCGGTCGATCGCATCCGCGAGTTGGAAATGCCGCTCGAACTTGCCGTAGGCGATCTCGGAGTGGCGGTAGCCCTTGACGGCAACCTGAGGCGCGGGACGTTCGCCGGCGATGGAGAGGACCTGATCCTTGACCTCCACGCGGACGGATTCCTTGGGCACCCCGGCGAGTTCGGCGCGGAGCACATAACCGTCTTCCACCTGGACAACGTCCACCGCGGGGCGGAAGGTCGCGGTTTCGGTCGAGCGATCGAAATCGCGGAAGAATTCGTCGAGGAAGGAGCGCGGGCTGGTGAGTGTGGCGTACATGGTTGTTCTCCTGGTTTGCGATGGTTTGGGTTTCCGAAGGGGCCTTGCCCTTCGTTGGACACGCTCCACATTGATCAAGGGTCGTGCCATTTGTTGTCAGCAAATGGGTCGGGATCCCAACTGAGTGCGACGCTCATTTCCGTTCCATTCGGAGACAGGTCCGGTGTTTCAACCGTTTCAGGATCGACTGCCGCGATGCCGAACCGGAGCCGGAGATTGTCCAAGCGACCTCCAGGTCACTACTTTGGGGTGCATGTCATTGCTTCCGGAAGAGAAAGAACTCGTCGCCCGCGGACTGCAGCTGTACGCCCAGATGGTGGGAAGCCAGTATGGTCCACAGGAAATGCAGGCCTTGGTCCCCGTGATCAAGGGGATTCTCAAGAAGCTGGACCAGGCAGGAGCCGGCGCGGCATCGCCAGGGGTGGCCGCCGTGGGCATCACCGACGAATGGTTTCGGGAGATTTGCGCAACCTGCCCCAAGGTGGGAGGACCGACCGGTTGCCAGGACCCTGTCACCGTCAAGTTTCCGGGAAAATGCGATCCCATCCTCACCTGGGAGAGGAACAAGCGACTTTCGGGCGCATAAACCCCCGAAACCCGCTTGTCGAGATCCCCCGAGCGGCGTTACAATCGATGGACGGTACCGTAGACCATGCGCATCCTCCTACTCACGCCTGAACATCCTGCCCAGAGTACCAAAGGGTCCGGTTCTCCTGTGGGCCGAGATGTCGAGGCACTCGCCGAGTCCTACCGGAAGATGGGGCACGACGTCCGGATCATCGCACCGCTCTATCGCCCTTGCGAGGATCCCGGTTGGCGCACCGTCGCGAATGTCCGGGTTTCCTTCCTGCGTCTCGAGAAGGCGTCGATCCTCGGTGGCCATCCCCGTTGGAGCCAAGTCCGGCTGGTGACGCACCCCGTCTTGGTCCGGGACCATCCCTATCTGGACGCCGGCGGCTGGGACCATCCCGACAACGCTCTTCGCTTCGCCCTTTTCTGCGCTTCCGCCCTGGTGGATTGCGCCTCGGAAGATTGGATCCCGGACCTGATCCACGCCAACGAGTGGCAGTCCGGTCTCGCCATCCTCTACGCAGGCGAGCATTTCAAGACGCTTTTCGGGAACACCAAGCTCCTGTTCAGCTTCCAGGACGCGGCTTTCCAAGGCCTTTGCGACCTCTCCTGGACCGGGGAGATCGGGCTGGGGCCGGAGTGGATGCGTCCCGAAGGATTGGAGTTCTGGGGCCGACTCAATCTCCTGAAGGCCGGGCTCCTGTGTTCCCACCATGTCACGCTTCCCAGCCTCCAGTATTTGCAGGAACTGCTGGAGGACAGCCACGGGTACGGCCTCGAGGGGTTGTTCCGGTCGCTGGGACACAAGGTCGCGGCGATCAATCCCGGTGTGGATACCTCGGTATGGAGACTGCCCGAAGGCTTGGGTCGCGATGCAGCGGCCTTGCTGTCCTGGAAGGCCGGGATGCGGCAGGAGCTTGTCGGAGGGCGGGACCCTTTCCTGGTCTTCGCCTCCTCCTTCCGACCGGGGAAAGGGATCGACCATGTGCTGACGCTGATGCCCGACCTGCTGAAGATGGGCGTGCGGGTGGGAGTGGTCGGAGGCCATGGGACCGAGGAACACCGGCACCTGGAGTCGGTGGCCAGCAGCCATCCTGACAGGATCCGTCTATACCCCAAAGGGGACGAAATGCTCCGGCGGGTGCTTTCCGCGGCCGACCTCCTCCTCCTCCCGGTGGCGCATCAGCCGGGAGGAATCCTCTACGCCAGGGCGATGACCATGGGGACGCCCACGCTCGCCCATCGCGCCGGGGCCGCGGCCGACAGGATCGTGCCCTGGCCCAAATCCAACGCGGACGGGTTCCTCTTCGACGACCTGGCTCCGGACACCCTCCTTCGCCACCTGCGCAAGGCCCTGCAGATCCGCGGAAACGAAGCGGATTGGTCGGCCATGTGCGCCCGCGCCGCCGGGCGGGATTTCTCCTGGGACGGGATCGGTCGGTCCTACCTGGGGCTTGTGGCCGACGGAGCGTAGGGCGCGATCCGGACGGACACCGCGCCTCCAGTCCCAGCCAGGATCACGCGGTCTCCCCAGATGGAGAGCACGTCGATGTTCCCCGACAGTCCGAGTCCGGACCGCCATTCGCGATGCTCGTCGGTGGTGGGATTCCAGAGGGACCAGGATCCCCCGATGGCCATGTGCAGTCGACCGGAACCATCGAAGGAAAGACCGGTGATGGGGCGGTCCGGAATCCAGATCGCGGTGCTACCGGGATGGCCGGGCAAGGTGTCCACCTTCAGGAAGCGGGCGTCGCTCCAGGCGATGCGGTTGGGTTCCACGGATTCCGACGTCGCGAACTGGATGGGGCTGGATTCCCCGGAAAGAAAGGGGGGGCGCTTCCATCCGTCCGGGCCATCCCACCAGAACCCCCTGCCGGTAGCCGCAAGCAGGCCGATGGGGGTGGAGAGAAGCGTGTTGACCGGGCTCGACCCCGACCACGGAGGCGGATCCGCGCGGAAGGAGCGGTCGCTGGAGGCTTTGCGCACCAGCGAATTTTCAGTCCCGCACCAGAGGGTGTCCCTGGCATCCAGGCAGGAGAGCGTCCGTCCGCCGAACGGGGCCTTCCGACCGGTCCAGCTCTCCTGGAGTCCTCGGGGATCCAGGCGCAGGATCCCCTCCTGGACAGAGACCCAGATTCCGTCCGGGCCCGCGGGACACAGCAGGTGCGGGGAACGCAACTGGAAGAATTGGGGATCGTCGGGCAGGAAACTCGCCAAAGGGTGGTCGGAGGCATCCACGACGGAGATGGATCCCTGGCATCCAAGGAGCCAGGCGTCCCCGGAGGAGTCTCGCAGGACCTCGACGACGCAGGATTCGGCAAGCCCCGAGGGGACCGGCGAGATCCGTCCCGTGGTGGAACTGCCGGTCCAGATTCCCCTGTCGGTGGCGATCCACAGGTCGCGGCCATCCAGGACCAGTCCGTACCGCACGCGCTGGTGCAGTCCGTCGGGACCGATCAGGTCGCCGGCCGATTGGAGCCAGCCGGGCGAGGAGGGGAACAAGGGTGGAAGGTCGGAAACCGCGACCGGACGGCTTGTCCGGTTGGAGCATCCGCCCGGGGGAAGGGCCGTTTCCTGCGCCGATTCCAATCCCGGAGTCCAGCGGAAGGAACGCCCGGTGATCGATCCGACCCAGAGGCTCTGGGTTCCGTCGTCGAAACAGAGGCTAGCGATCCCCTCCTGGGGAAGACCCTGCTCGGATCCGTACCAGCGAGGTCGCGGAGGGCCGATCCGGGCGAACACCACCATGGAATGCGGATAGGCCACCCAGACCTCGAAGGGAGAACCGGCGATCGAAACGGGCCTGCCCACCTCTCCCAGCGGACGGGGATCGCCCTGCGACGACAAGACCTGTCCCATGGCGGCCAGCGGCACCAGGAGC
>CAYXXL010000261.1:0-4884 GCA_964469025.1 uncultured Fibrobacteria bacterium | reverse complement strand
GACCGAAAGCGGGGCGGAATTCGACGCCGTGGGCCACGGGGCCGCGGGCACCGCTTCGGGCGCGCTGGGCGTGATGCAGGTCCGGCCCGCCACCGCGCGCGCCATGGCCGTGGCGCTGGGCAAACCCGCCCCCTCGGAAACGGACCTGATGGACCCCAGCTACAACCTTTCGGTGGGGGTGGCCTTCCTGTTGCAGATGATCCACCGCTACGGAGACCTTCGCCTGGGCATCATGGCCTACAACGTGGGGCCTTCCGGCCTGGAATCGGGATTGCGCGGGGAATCGCCACTGCCCGAAGGCTACTTCCGGAAGGTCCTGCGGATGTACGGGGAATTGCGTCGGGAATCGTCGCGATCCGCCGTCTGAACCCCGCGGAACCGGGGTCGGGCTCAGCGGTAGAGCGCGTCGAGAGCGTCGGAGAAGCGTTGGAGCACCTCGGCGCGGCGCACCTTGAGGGTGGGCGTGATCTCTCCCGTCTCGATCCGGAAGGGATGGGGAGACACGGTCCACCGCCGGATCTTCTCCCAATCGTCCAAGCGGGCGTTCACCGCCGAAACGTGCAATCCGATCTCCGCGGCGAAGTCGGGGCTCGACAGGATGTCGGATTCCGTCGTCTCTCCCCCGGCGGCGGCCGCGCGGCGGCGCAACGCGGCGAAATCCGGAGCCAGCACGGCGGAAACGAATTTCCGCCCGTCCGCGCAGACCACGGCGTGTTCCACCAGCTCGTGGGAGGCCAGGGCCTCCTCGATGGGCGCCGGGGCCACGTACTTGCCCCCGGCGGTCTTGCAGAGATCCTTCTTCCTCCCCACCAGGAACAGGTATCCGTCGTCGTCGATCCGGGCAAGGTCGCCGGTCCGGAGCCAGCCGTCTTCGGTGCGAGCCCGGGCGCTTTCCTCGGGGCGGTTCCAGTAGCCGCAAAACACCGAGCGGGAACGCACCCAAAGTTCGCCGTCGTCCTGGAGCCGCGTCTCCACGCCCGGGAAGGGCCTTCCCACCGAGCCGGGACGGTTTTCCGAAGGACCGTTCGCGGACACCACCGGTCCGTGTTCGGTGAGCCCGTAGCCCTCCATGATCGGCAGGCCCATCCTCCTCAGGCGCAACTCCACGCGATGGGGGAGGGCGGCCCCTCCGCAGACGATCAGGCTCAGACGGCCTCCCAGGGCCTTCCGCACGCGCCGCCAGGCCAGAAGATCCAGGATGGGGGAGATCAACGGGGACAGCGGGCCGCGTTCCCGACCGGCTTCGTCCAGGGCCGCCTTCGCGATCGCGAGTTTGATCCCGCTTGCCGATCGCGCCTGGGTTTCGATGCGGTCCAGCATCTTTTCCAGGAGGCGCGGGACCACCGTGAAGATGGTGGGACGGAAGATCCTGAGATCGTCGCCCACCGCCTGCACGTCCCTCGCGATGGCGAGCGGATATCCGTTGCGCAGGTGGAAGTAGGTCACGATCCGTTCGAAGACGTGGGCGAACGGAAGGCTGCTCAGGGCGAGGTTTCCCTTCGCCTCCAGCGGGAATCGCACCCGTGCGCCCGCGATCTGGAAAAGAAGCGCGCCGTGGTCCAGCACGACGCCCTTGGGTCTTCCGGTGCTGCCGGAGGTGTAGATGATGGTGGCCGGGTTCTCCGGTCCGAGCCTCGCCACGTCGCGACGGAATCCGTCCAGATCCGGCGCGTCGGACAGGAGTTCCTCCCATCCGATCGAGTCCCCGGGCACCTCGCCCGCCAGGGTGGCGATCCGCAACGAGGCTCCGGAACAGCCGCGGGCCAGGAGCGCCTGCGACGCGTCCTGGGCCAGGAGGACCTTCATTCCGGAATCCCGGATCTGCCAGGAGAGATTTTCCTTGGAGACGTTGGCGAACAGCGGGACGGTGACGGCCCCGAGGGAGAGCGCCGCCACGTCGAACAGGAGCCATTCCGGACAGGAGGGTGCGAGGATTCCGACCCTGTCCCCGGAAGCCACGCCGAGCCGGGCCAGACCCTGGGCGAGGGAGGACACCTTGCCCAGGAACCGATCCCCGTCCAGGGATTCGATGGCATCCGCTTCCCGCCACAGGATGCGCTTTCGCGAGGAGTCTCGCGACATGGAGTCCAGGACCAGACCGGGCAGGCTCGTGGCTTCAGGCATGGGCGGACATGAAGTTAGCACCCTCGCGCGGATGTCCGAATTAGGATCTTTCCATACCCAATGGAGAAACCAGACGACATCCGTCCCCTCCTGGAGGAGGCGTCGGGAGGGAAGAGGCTCTCGCGGCAGGACCTGGGGCGCATCCTGCGAAGCGAGGACTGGACCGCCGTCGCGGAGGCCGGACATCGCTCCCGGATCCGGCGGCATGGAGGCGAAGCCGCCACCTACACCGCGTTCCGGGTGATCAACTACACGAACTATTGCGACGTCGGCTGCACCTTCTGTTCCTTCCAGGACGAGATCGATTCCAACCGGGGCTACGTGCTGGACCTCGGGGAGATCGGACGCAAGACCGTGGAGGCCCTGGAGCACGGGTGCGACTCCATCTTCTTCCAGGGCGGCGTGGATCCGCGCCTTCCGCTGTCGTACTACACCGACGCCTTCCGGCTCATCCGGTCGCACGGACTGCACGTCCGCGCCCTCTCCCCCGTCGAGATCTTCCGGTTGGCAGGCAAGGAAGGCCTGTCGGTGGCCGACCTCCTCGGGATCCTCAAGGAAGCGGGTTTGGGTTCCGTCCCCGGGGCCGGCGCCGAGATCCTCACCGACAGGATGCGTCAGATTCTGTCGCCCAGGAAGCTTTCCTGGCAGGACTGGTGCATGGTCATGGGCGAGTGCCACAAGGCGGGGCTCCCGGGATCGTGCAACATCGTGTTCGGTTCCACCGAAACCGTCGACGACGTCGTGGACCACCTCTCCTACCTCCGCGACCAGCAGGACCTCACCGGCGGGTTCCTCTCCTTCGTGCCCTGGACCTTCCAGCCCCAGACCAAGAACTTTCCCATCCGCCATGTGCGCAGCCTGGAATACCTGCGCATGGTGGCCGCCGCGCGCCTCTTCCTCGACAACATCCCGCACATCGAAGTGTCCATCATGGTGGTGGGCCGGGAACTCGCGGAGTTGGCGTTGCGTTCGGGCGCCGACGACATCTCCAGCATCGTGATCGAGGAGAACGTCCTGGTGTCGCGCGGCCTCAAGACGTTGCGCGCCGCCGAGCGGTACCTCTCCGAGGCGGGGTTCGTGCCGAAGCGGAGGACGCTGGGGTACGAACTGGTCTGACGGGGGTCTTCTCTTTTCGCTGCGCGGGCTGGTTTTTTGCGCCTGGCGGCGCGGCATCATTTTCTTGCACCTGCGGTGCGGCTTGGTTTACAGGGCTTCCGCAGCCCTGTACCGGCGCCAGGGGCTTCGCACGCCCTCCCATCGGACGGAGGTCCGATGGGAACCCTGGAGGCCTTCGCCCCTGGACCCCGCCTTGCCTCCGGCGGCCCAAGGACCGGGCGCGGCCCTTGGGAATCCCGCGCCTTCGTGGTGGACTGCCGTCCCCCACACCCCAGCCGCCGGAGCGGCTCACGCGGGAGGCTTCGCTGTGCATCTCGGGTGGCGCGCCCGCCTGCACGGCGATGCGCCGTGGCGGCGGGGGTTGTGATGCCGGCTTTTCAGGGGAGTGGGGGGAGGGATGAGGGCGGAGGCCACGGCTTCGTCGTCGGTACCGTGGAAGTGGGGAATCGGGGAGGCGAGCTTTGGGGGTGGTCACTGGGGCCGTCGGCCAATCCTCGGGGAGCTACGCGCTTACTTCAGCTCCGCGAGGTCGAACTTGGCGTTGGGGTAGCGGCGGTTGACGTCGGCGACGATGTCGGCCAGTTGGGCGAAGACGAGGTTGGTTCCATCCGGCAAACGGGAAGCGAACAGCAGCACCTTTCCGTCTCGGGAGAAGACGGGGCTCGCGATTTCCTGGAAGTACCTGACACGGAACGTCTCGGCGCGATAGATCTTCCCGGTGCTGTCCTTGCGCACGCGGCCCAGGAAGATCATGATGCTGTCGTCGTTGCGGTTCTGACGGGCTCCCGCGAGGAAGACGTTGTAGACGGGGTTCACCAGGAGAAAGTCCAGGGACTCCCTTGGGATCAAGTCGTAGCGATCGAGGTTGACAGGAACGGCTTGGACGGTGTCGGTGACACTCAGGAGGAACAGATTCTTGTCGGGCTGGTTGGGGAGCCCCTTCCAGCAGAAGAGACCCCATGTGTCTTTGGTTTGGCTGGGGTAGAACGCACCATACGACGGTGTCAGTTCCGGGGGACGCAGATCGATCTTGTGCTGCTGTAGGAGGTTGAGTCCCACCGCCAAGGGGTGCGGGGTAGGCCTTCCGTCGAATCCATAGAACTGGGCGGGTAAAGCGGACTTGGTCAGCCTACTGGATCCCCAAGTGCAGATGAATCCGTTCTGGACATAATGCCGTTCCAGGGTCTCACCACTGGGTGTCCTTTCAGGCAGGGTCAGAAGGATTTCGACAGTCCCGTTTTCAGGGTGTAGCCGAACAAACTGCAATTGCCGGTCTATGTATTGCCGAAAGAGAAGTGCAGTCCCATCGGATTGCCCATAGGTCGGACCAACGGATTCAAGATCTTCGTTCCATACCTGTTTCTTCCCACCCGAGGAGAAAAAGAGAGCCCCCGTTCCTTCGAAGAGAAAGAATCCTTGCTTCGATGGTACAGTCTCATAGTTGGTCCCGATGCCATAATCCGCAAGGTGGATCCTTTCGCGATGGAACTTGCCTTCCCTCAGGCTGATCTGGTCCAGCGCTTCCCCGTCGGGGACTTCGATCTGGAAGTCCTCGTCGCCGAGTCCGGGGATGAAGTCCTGCGCTTCCACGTTGAAGTCGTCGAAGGGAACCAAAAAGAACGGGGGCTCGGATTTCACGGAAGG